>CALCRD010000070.1 GCA_937894355.1 uncultured Bacillus sp. | reverse complement strand
TCATAGTTTGTTCCTAGTAACACCCGTTGAACATAGATTCCCGGAGTATGTATTTCATCAGGATCTAATTCTCCGATTCCGACAATCTCTTCAACTTCGACAATAGTAATTTTTCCAGCGGTAGCTGCCATAGGGTTAAAATTACGGGCTGTTTTACGGAATACAAGGTTTCCAAGTGGATCAGCCTTCCAAGCTTTTACTAATGCAAAATCGCCAACGATTCCCTCTTCTAAAAGATATGTTTTTCCATTAAATTCTTTGTGTTCTTTTCCTTCAGCAATCGGTGTTCCCACTCCAGTTGCCGTATAGAAGCCTGGAATTCCAGCACCACCAGCACGGATTCGTTCGGCTAACGTTCCTTGAGGCACTAATTCAACTTCAAGTTCTCCACTTAAGAACTGTTGCTCAAATATCTTATTTTCACCAACATATGATGATACCATTTTCTTAATTTGTTTATTTGCTAGTAGTAAACCTAATCCCCAATCATCTACGCCGCAGTTGTTGCTTACAACGGTTAAATCCTTTGTTCCTTGATCTCTTAATGCCATGATTGCTTTTTCAGGGATTCCACACAGCCCAAATCCGCCGACAATAATCGTGGAACCATCTGTAATATCTTGAATTGCTTCCGCAAAGGAATTTACTACTTTACTTTTTTTCACAGAAAATGCCCCTCTCTTTACTTCTAAGTCTTTTTGACTTTAGCTCAATTAAACTTGCCTGTTGATTTCCGTTCCAGGCACGAGCGGTTCGCAAGCTCGCACGAAGGCCTCCTTCGGTCGTTCCTTCCTTCGGAGTCTCACTCAGCTCGTGCTCCTGCAGGAGTCTGCGTGCCTTCCACTCCAATCAACTTAACAACAATTTTAGACCGGGTAGACTGGATGCTTCCGTTCTGAGAAATTCATATATTTTGAAGAATAAGCTTCAAAACGAGTTACTAGTTCTTGGCGCAATGAATTTGCTGGAATAATTCCATCAATGATCATTTCCGAAGCTAAATGATAAATATTGATATCTTCATTGTATTCTTCACGTTTTTCAGCAACAAAAGCAGCTTGTTCTTCTTCAGGAAGCTGAGCAATTTTATTGGCATAAACGGCATTTACTGCAGCTTCAGGTCCCATAACGGCAATGGAAGCGGAAGGTAACGCCAGGCAAGCATCTGGTTCAAAAGCAGGGCCGGCCATTGCATAAAGACCTGCACCGTAAGCTTTACGAACGATAACGGAAATTTTCGGAACAGTCGCTTCGGACATTGCTGAGATCATTTTTGCACCGTGGCGAATGATTCCTGCCCGCTCTACTTTTGTTCCAATCATAAATCCAGGAACATCGACTAGGAACAATAACGGGATATGGAATGCATCACAAAGATTAATAAACTTTGCGGCTTTATCCGCTGTATCATGGAACAACACTCCGCCCTTAACCCGAGGCTGATTAGCAATAATTCCTACTGGTTTTCCATTCATCCGAGCTAATCCAGTGATTAGTTCCCCGGCAAATAATTTCTTGATTTCAAAAAATGAACCTTCATCGATGATTCCGTTGATTAAATCAAGCATATTAAAAGCAGAATTTTGATTGATTGGAATAATTTCTTCTAGTGTCTTCTTTAACTGTTTCGGTGCAACTGCTTCTTTAACAGGCGGCTTTTCAGAAAAATTAGCAGGGAAAAAAGCTAGATACTTTCTTGCTAACTCAATCGCCTCTTCTTCAGTCTTAGCCAATACATCTCCGCAGCCAGAAACGGAACAATGCATCCGAGCTCCACCCATTTCTTCCAATGTTACTTTTTCGCCAATGACCATTTCGGCCATTCTAGGTGAACCAAGATACATAGAAGCATTTTTATCAACCATGATTACAATGTCGCAAAATGCTGGGATATAAGCTCCTCCAGCTGCTGATGGGCCAAACAATAAGCAAATCTGCGGGATTTTTCCAGATAGTTTTACTTGATTGTAGAAAATTTTCCCTGCTCCACGGCGTCCAGGAAACATTTGTACTTGGTCAGTGATTCGGGCACCAGCAGAATCGACAAGGTAAAGTAGTGGAACACGTAATTTTTCTGCTGTTTCTTGAATGCGAATGATCTTTTCAACTGTTCGCGCTCCCCATGAGCCGGCTTTGATGGTTGAATCATTAGCCATAACACAAACCAATTGACCATTCACTTTACCCATCGCTGTCACAACACCATCAGCAGGTAAATCCTCTGCTTCACAATTAGCAAATAGGGCATCCTCTAACTCAAAACCTGGATCAAACAATTGCTTTAAACGATCACGAACAAATAGTTTTCCTTGTTCTTCATTTTTTTGATGGTACTTTGGAGACCCACCTTTTTGAATTTTTTCCATTCTTTCTTGAAGAGTTTGTTGCAACGGTTTCACATCTACTGTCATAAACTTTCCTCCTCTAGCAATTGTTTTATTACAATCTATTATTCCCCGACATAAACCGGAGTTCTTTTTTCTTTAAATGCTTGTAAACCTTCTAAGCGATCCTTTGTGGGAATAGTGATTTCATAGGCATTTTGCTCAATTGACAAACCAGTATTAATATCAACATCATACCCCTTATCAATAGCAAACTTCGCCTGAGATACCGCAATTGGACCATTTTTAACGATTTGGTTAGCTACTTCGATGGCCTTATCAAGCAAGGAAGCTGATGGAGTGACATACTCTACTAAGCCAATTTCTCTTGCTTCCCAGGCATCCACTCTTCTAGCAGTAAAAATAAGTTCTTTTGCTCGGCCTTTTCCTACTAATCTAGGCAAACGTTGCGTCCCACCTGCACCCGGAATGATTCCTAGTGAAGTTTCCGTCAGACCAAGCTTGGCCGTTTCGGAGGCAATTCGAAAATCACAAGCGAGCGCTAGTTCAGTGCCACCACCAAAGGCTCCCCCATTCACTGCAGCAATAACCGGTTGGGGTAAAGCTTCAATCG
This sequence comes from uncultured Bacillus sp., assembly GCA_937894355.1. Lineage (GTDB taxonomy): Bacteria > Bacillota > Bacilli > Bacillales > Cytobacillaceae > Bacillus_BU. Next base: position 8,239 of record CALCRD010000070.1, on the reverse strand, counting down.
CATTAATATTCCCGCGAATTAAGGCAACGGTCTTGCGTACTTGAACTGCATCCATTCCAGCGCGTTCTTTTAAATCAGCTCCGGCACAAAATGCTTTTTCACCAGCACCAGTGATAATAACACAGCGCACTGAACGATCAAATTTACATTCATTGATTGCATCTTGAAGCTCCTCCAACATGACAACTGATAGCGCATTGGCAGCTTCCGCACGATTTAAAGTAAGAATAATAATTCCATTAGCTAATTTTGAGACTAAAACAGCCTTTTCCATCGTTCTTCCTCCTCATATTAGTTGGTTTTTGCTTCACTATTGATTGAGCAAGCGACTTGAAGGCTTCGACTTGGTAACGGTCTACCAATCTTCTCCTGAATAAAACTTGATGCATCAAGTAGCTTGTTTGCATCCACCCCAGTATGAATTCCCATGCCATCTAGCATGTATAAAAAATCATCTGTGGCCACATTTCCTGATGCCCCTGGCGCATATGGGCAACCACCTAATCCACCTAGTGATGAGTCAAATGTGGTAATTCCCATGTCTAAGGATACTAAGATGTTAGCTAGAGCAGTTCCTCTTGTATCATGAAAATGCATAGCTAACTTATCAGCCGGAAATCTCTTCAACAAAACTTCTAATACCTCTTGAACTTGTTTTGGGTTAGCTACACCAATCGTATCGCCCAGTGAAAGCTCGTCTATCCCCATTTCAAACAAGGTCTCTGAAACTCTTATAATCTGATTTATATCAACGGATCCCTCGTATGGACATCCGAATACAGTTGAAACATAACCACGACTGAACTTTCCTGCTAATATCGCTTGGTGGACTAATGATTTTAAAATTGGAAAAGTTGCATCAATCGATTTATTAATATTTTTAAGATTATGAGTTTCACTGGCTGACATAAAAACTGCCACTTCATCGATGTTTGCTTGTAAAGCCCGCTCTAAACCTTGTTGATTTGGCACAAGAGCCGTATAAGTTACTCCAGGCACACGGGTGATGCCTGTTGATACCGCAACAGCATCGGAAAGGGCAGGAATCCATTTTGGATTTACAAACGAAGTAATCTCGATATTTTTCAATCCAGTCTCCGATAATTTATTAATCCAAGCAATTTTATCCTCCGTAGAAATAAATGCGGGTTCATTTTGTAAGCCATCTCTCGGACCTACCTCTTTTATCGTTACACTTTTCGGCCAGTTCATCGCCACGTCTCCCTTCATCGTCCAATTGATTAATGCGAAAATTCAATTACACTTCTTAACGGACTCCTGCATCCAAAATTCCGTTTTGGCTCGAGAATAACGCGGTTTACTCAACCTCAACGATTACGTCACCTTCATTAACAAAGTCGCCTTCATTAATTTTTACTTCTTTAACAATCCCGTCTTCTTCAGCAGCAATTGGAATTTCCATTTTCATAGATTCTAAAATAACTACATCTTGACCTTCTTCAACTTGGTCCCCTGCTTTTACTAATACCTTCCATACATTCCCTGCCATGCTTGCGATTACTTCACTCATGTTCATTCCTCCTATTTTCCGCTTTTAGTTTTGGTTCCTTTTTTGTTAATTTGGATATATTTCTCTACAAAATTTGTTGTCGTCTCTCCTGAACGAAATGCCGGATGAGAGATGACTTCTTGTAGCATCGGGATATTTGTTTTAATTCCTTGGACTTTATAATCGACTAAAGCATCCTGTAAAATTTCAATTGCTTCTTCACGATTACTTCCTTTTACGATGAGTTTTGCAATCATTGGATCATAAAAAGGAGTCACGGTTGAATTCTCATGAATCGCTAATTCATGACGGACACTTGGTCCTTCTGGTAATATTAGCTCAGTAATTTTTCCTGGAGATGGGAAAAATGTTTTCGGATCTTCAGCGTATATTCTCACTTCAATCGCATGACCGTGCCGTTTCACTTCATCTTGAGTAAAATCTAGACACTTCCCTGCAGCAATTCGAAGTTGTTCGGCAACTAAATCCAAACCAGTAATTTCCTCAGTGACCGGATGCTCCACTTGTAAGCGAGTGTTCATTTCTAAAAAGTAAAAATTCTGCTCTTCATCAACTAAAAACTCAACTGTACCAGCATTTTTATACCCAATTGCTTGAGCTGCCTTTACTGAGGCTTCACCCATTTGCTTGCGTGTTTCTTCTGTTAGAAAAGAAGATGGAGCTTCTTCAACTACCTTCTGATGACGGCGCTGAATTGAGCACTCTCTTTCCCATAAATAAACGGTATTTCCTAATTCGTCAGCAAGAATCTGAATTTCAATATGACGTGGATTTTCTACATATTTTTCAACATACATAGCTCCATCCCCAAAGAAATCAGTTGCTCGCTTTTGATTTCCTTCAAAAGCTTTTCGAGCTTCATCCTCACTGCGAACAATCTGCATCCCAATACCGCCACCGCCTGCTGAGGCTTTTAACATAACTGGATAGCCGATTTTGTTGGCAACACGAACAGCTTCTTCAGCATCCGCTAATGGATAAGTGATTCCTGGTACAACTGGAACACCCGCTTTTTCCATAACTTTACGGGATTCGATTTTGCTACCCATTTGCGAAATCACTGTTGGTGAAGGACCAATAAACACAAGTCCTGCTTCCTCACAACGGCGTGCAAATGCGGCATTTTCCGAAAGCAGACCATAACCAGGGTGAATAGCTTCTGCTTCCGTTATGCGGGCAACTTCTAAAATTTTATCAATGTTTAAGTAACTTTCGGAAACACGAGAGCCTCCGATTAAATAGGCTTCATCCGCAACTTTTACATGAGGCGCGTCGGCATCTGCTTCTGAATAAACAGCAACTGTGGTAATTCCTAACGCTTTGCATGTGCGAATAACTCGAGCAGCAATCTCTCCACGATTGGCAATCAAAATCTTTTTGAACATACTCTTCCTCCCTATTCAATGGCAAGGGGCGGAGTAGAGCCCAGTACTTTATAGAAGGAACTGACATTTAAAAATCTTCCCTTCTAATTTATAAAGGCTCTCTCCTCCACCTTAATTGTGTTTGTTTTTCCTTAATTTCATCAAAACAGTTCAGGCATCAATTTGATTTTTTTCTAGCTTTACTTCAATGTACTCACGACATCTATCGCATTTTCACGTAGTTTATATTTTTGAATTTTCCCTGATGCGGTCATTGGAAAAGCTTCACAAAATTCGATATATCTCGGAATTTTAAATCGAGCAATTTTCCCTTTACAATATTCGCGAATTTCTTCAGTTGTTGCCGTCTCGCCTTCTTTTATTTGAATCCAGGCCATTACTTCTTCGCCGTATTTAACATCAGGAATTCCGACTACTTGTACATCACGTACTTTAGGATGCGAATACAAGAACTCTTCAATTTCGCGAGGATAAATATTTTCACCACCGCGGATAATCATATCTTTAAGGCGACCGGTTATTTGAACATAGCCATTTTCATCCATAATGGCTAAATCGCCAGTATGTAGCCAGTTGTCTTCATCAATTGCTTCTTGAGTCGCACCTGGATTTTTGTAGTAACCTTTCATGACATGATAACCACGAGTACAAAGCTCACCTTGAACCCCTCTTGCAACTTCTTCATTCGTTTCAGGATTGACAATTTTCACTTCGACATTAGGCATCGCTTGACCAACTGAGCTTACTCTTAATTCGAGTGGGTCATTCGTTCTCGTCATCGTTATACCAGGCGAGGACTCGGTTTGACCGTATGTGATGGTAATTTCACTTGCCCCCATCTTTTCAGTTACAGCTTTCATGACTTCTGTAGGACATGTCGAACCTGCCATAATTCCAGTTCGTAATGAAGATAAATCATATTTGTCAAAGTCTGGATGGTTTAATTCAGCAATAAACATTGTCGGAACTCCGTGCAATGCTGTACATTTCTCATCCTGTACCGCTGCCAAAACAGCTGTAACATTAAATTCTGGCACTGGTACCATTGTTGCTCCGACACTCACACATGTTAAGGTGCCGAGGACGCAGCCAAAGCAATGGAAGAATGGCACAGGAATACACATACGATCTTGGTAAGATAAATTCATGCACGATGCCACATTTATTGCATTATTAACTAAGTTATTGTGAGTGAGCATAACACCCTTTGGAAACCCAGTTGTACCTGATGTATATTGCATGTTAATGACATCATCTGAATCGAGTGAGTCCATTCTTGCCTCTAGTAATTCATCGCTAATTCCATCGGCCATTTCTACCAAATCGGACCATAAGAACATCCCCGGATAGCGCTTTTCTCCTAGAAGGATGACATTTTTTAAGAAAGGTAGTTTCTCAGATTGTAGTTGACCTGGCTTTGATGTTCTTAACTCTGGGACAATTTCATAGAGTGTATCTACGTATGATGTTCCGCGATACTCTTCCATCAACACGATTGTGGTTGAATCTGATTGTTTTAACAGATATTCAAGCTCAGAGGCTTGATAACTAGTATTAACGGTAACTAGTACTGCTCCCATCTTTCCAGTCGCAAATTGCGTTGTTAGCCATTCCGGATAATTAGTAGTCCAAATCGCCATACTTTCACCCTTATCAAGGCCGAGCGCCATGTAGCTTTTAGCAATTTTCCTACATAGTTCATCAAACTGCTTATACGTATAACGAAGATTACGATCTGGATAGACAACTGCTTCATGTTCTGGTCGCTCATTCGCTACTTGTTCTAGCAATTTACCAATCGTAACATGCATGATCTCACTCATTCTGAAGCCCCACCTCTTTTAATTTTTGTTATGTTACACAGTTTTAAAAATGAACCTTTTTGTAAAAATGAATTCTACTTACTATGTGGTTGCATATATAACTGGTTGTTAACAGCCGATTTCGCGAGCGATAACCATGCGTTGAACTTCTGATGTGCCTTCGCCAATTTCCAAAAGCTTAGCATCACGGAAGAATCGTTCTACTTGATATTCCTTCATATAACCATAGCCACCATGAATCTGAACGGCTTGATCACAAACACGCATACAAATTTCTGAAGCAAATAATTTTGCATAAGCAGCTTCTTTTTTAAATGAGCGACCTTGATCCTTTAACCATGCAGCTTTATATACAGCAGTACGCGCTAAATCAATATTCATCGCCATGTCAGCTAACTTAAATTGGATAGCTTGGAAAGATGATAAACTATTGCCAAATTGCTTTCTTTCTTGGGCATATTGCAGGGCTTTTTCATAAGCACCTTGGGCAATCCCAACCGCCATTGCACCAATTCCAATTCTTCCGCCATCAAGTGTAGCTAAAAATTGTTTAAAGCCATGTCCTTCTTTACCCAACAGATTTTCCTTTGGAACGCGAACATTTTCCATGATTAATTCAGTTGTATTGGAAGAATGAAGACCCATTTTTTCATAGTTGCTGATTACCGTAAATCCAGGTGCATCAGTTGGGACGATAAAGGCACTAATTCCATTTGTACCTTTAGAACGATCGGTAACTGCAGTAACAGCAAGGTGTTTGGCATAGCTGGCATTGGTAATAAAACATTTCGAACCATTGATTACCCACTCGTCGCCATCTAAAACCGCCGTCGTTTGCGTTCCGCCAGCATCTGAGCCTGCATTTGGTTCAGTTAATCCGAAAGCACCAAAAGATTCTCCAGTACAAACAGGTGTTAAATATTTTTCCTTTTGTTCATGTGTACCAAACAAATTAAGCGGTGCTCCACCTAATGAAATATGCGCAGAATATGTAATCCCTGTAGAACCACAAACGCGGCTTAATTCTTCAACGACAATCGCAAAGCTGGTAGTATCCGCTTCACCACCACTATATTGTTCTGGGAAAGGTAGACCCATGATTCCTAGTTCTGATAATTTTTCAAAAATTTCCTTTGGAAATTCACCAGTACGATCCCTCTCATCTGCTCCAGGAGCAACCTCTGCTTCCGCAAAATCACGAATTAACTTACGAATCATCTCTTGTTCTTTTGTTAGATCAAAATTCATCTATCTTCCACCCTTTCATTTTTCGCAATATTCTGACTTCTTTCGACATGCTTTGCTCATTTGTTGAAAAAAGTAAATAATTGATCACTTTTTCCAAATTTATTGTCGTTTCGACAATATAACAAATTTTACACTCCTTTCTTTATTTTCAAAACTTTCTTATAATTATAACAATTAGAAAAATTAATACTATGGTTATTCTAATGAATATCTGAACAAGAAATTTGTGGTTTTTACACAAAAATACATAAATGCCTATTTTTACAAGGTAAATCTTACGAAAAATGAGGATTTTAGAGATGCAAGATACTTTAACACGTCGACAACTACAATCTTTAATTCATGTATCTAACGTAATTAACACTACATTAGATATCGACACTATTATCGACTCCATCATGATTGAAACAATTTCTGTTGTGGATGCAGCTGGTGGTGGTTCACTATGGTTATATGATGAAGAACTGGACTGCATTGTCGCACAATCAGCCCAAGGATTGTTCTATCCCCATATATTTAGACAAATTCGCTTGAAATCTGGAGAATCAATGACTGGAAGTACTTTTGCGGCAAAAAGCGGTCAATTTTTTCCAAATGAAGAAAAAATAAAAGAAATGTTGGATACCTTATCTCCCTACAATCGCGATTTATTAAGAAAATCCATTCCTAACAACTTTCGGTTTACATCTGTAATTTGTTCACCTATTTTACTAAAGGGACAATGCATCGGCGTTATTACCTTGGACTCTTTTCAACAATCGCTCCACTTTAAGCAGGAAGATATTAATTTATTAGAAGCCATTTGTCATCAAGCGGCAATTGCTTTGGAAAAATCAAGCCTTTACCGGGAAAAAGAAGCAACGGTGCATAAGCTTTCCCACTCGCTCAAGATTCATAGGAACTTAGCCGATCAGGTAATGAACGGGGAAGGCCTACAGTCCATTATCAATTACATCCACCAAACATTCGGTGAACACACACTTCTATTTGATGAGTTAGGTGAACTGATTGCTTCTGCCTATGATTCTTCCCTATCAAATGAAATGATTCAATTTTTAAAACTACAAACAAGCTATATGATTGGTTCCTTGGGGAATTCTCACTCTGTTACAGAAATTGAGTTAGGTGAAGAATTCTATCAATTAGTGACCTTATCTCTTGGCTCAAAATCCAAACCATTAGGAATCTTGATTCTCCTGTCAAAACAAAAGATGGGTGAAGTCGATATTGCTGCTCTTGAACATGCCTGCACGGTTATTTCGCTTGAACTTGTTAAAGAACAAGCTGTACTTGATACTCAGCAACGATTACGCGGCGAATTGGTCACAAAGCTTTTTTCCGGACAAATGAATGAATCAATCATCCATAAAGCCAAAAATTTGAATTTCGATCCTAATCGAAGCTATATTGTTGCCATGATAAACTTTAAAGCAAATTCACCGAATCAATGTGGAGATAGTTTGATCAAGCGATTGTTACAGGTGGCAAATCATGTGTTCCTTGAAAATAATCCTCAGGGAACAGCCGTAAGGAATGAAAATCAGATAGTTGTTCTTATGTCATTTAACCCCCATACCGCTTCTTCGACCATTGTCGGACAAATAAAAGAATTAGCTAAATCGTTCCGTAATGAAATGGTGTTAAAGAAGATTGATACTGAGATATCCATTGGGATTGGCGGGGTTAAACAAGGATTAATCTATGTTCATAAGTCATTTATCGAGGCCACAAACTGCTTGAAATTCATTGATAAGTATCAATTTGAAGACAATGTTCTAAGCTATACTGATCTTGGTGTTCAGCGCTTTATTTTGCAAAATTCCGAGGAAGAACTAATGGATTTTGTAAACGAGGTGCTTGGAGCACTTATCGACTATGAAAATTCCCGCAAAGGCGAATTGCTAACGACGCTGTTTGTTTATTTAGAACAAAATCAAAATATCAGGAAAACAGCAGAAATAATCCATGTTCATATAAATACGTTAACTTATCGATTAAAAAGAATTGAAGATATCCTGTTAATCAATTTGTCAGACAGCAAACAGCTTTTCAATATCCACCTGGCCATCAATATCTACCAATACATAAAAGATAAAATTGCCATGCAACTTCAGGAAAATTAACTTTAGTTTTGGTCACATGGACTCTTCATGTGACCATTTTTCTCAATTATTTTCCGTGGAAACTCTTATTGGGTACTCTTTCCTCTGCTTTTCTGGATTATTGGGTACCTTATAGCTCCTATTGGGTAC
>CALCRD010000069.1 GCA_937894355.1 uncultured Bacillus sp. | reverse complement strand
AGATGAAATCGAGAATTTGCAAGATACGATTAACGAGGCAGATTTTGATTTTGATTTTGATGATATCTTTGGAGATGAAGACTTCTTTGATGAAGACGACGAAGATGATGACGCAGATGACGATGACATCTTTGATATGGATGATTTCAAAAAGGACAAATAAGCGCAAAAGTTTTTTAAAACAAAACATATAATCCTAACTAGACTCAGTCGGCGGACTGAGTCTTTTTTTGTTTTTTTTTTGAAATTAAATATTGAAATCAACTTAGGAAAATGAATATACCGAAAAGTACAGCATAAATTGTAATGAAAGCTAGAGATGGACAATCATAGAGCAACTACTCTCCTTAAGGTGAGCGAGTACTTCTCGCTACAATCAACAGCCAAGACGAGTTTAATAAGGCTAAAAATAAATGGAGGGAATCAATTTTGGAAATGGACAATCATGCATTACCGTTATTATCGATAAATACAAAAACTTCTTCGGATTTATATCAAAAAGCGTGTGAATTGATTCCCGGGGGCGTAACCGCCAATATTAAATACATAGCCCCTCATCCAATTGTCATGGAAAAAGGAAATGGTAGTAAGTTATATGATGTAGACGGCAATGAATATATTGATTATTTGTTATGTTACGGAGCGCTAATACTAGGACATGGGCACAAAAATGTGACTGAAGCGGTAATGAAACAATTGCAGGAATGCGGTACAGCAATTTTTGGTACTCCACATCGTTTGGAAACGACGATGGCGGAAAAACTGGTTGAATTGTACCCTGGAATCGATATGGTTCGTTATACTAACTCGGGCTTAGAGGCAACGCTTTTAGCGGTTCGCCTAGCCATTGCCTATAGTAGAAAAGCGAAAATTGCCAAATTCGAAGGGCATTATCACGGTGGGTATGATCAAGTACTTCTAAGTGTTAATCCCGATATAGATAGAGCAGGAGCTGCTCATAAGCCAAATTCTGTACCGGAATCAAGGGGAATTCCTGATTATTATGTAGAAAATACTATTATTCTTCCATTCAATGATTTAGCGGCAACTGAACAAATTCTTCGTGCACATGCGCATGAAATTGCCGGTGTTATTTTAGAACCTTCACAGGGCGGATTTATTCCAGCGGATAAACAATTTATGCTGGGACTTCGCAAAATTACCGAAGAACTAGGAATTCTGTTAATTTTTGACGAGGTAAAAACGGGTTTTCGATTATCCTTGGGAGGGGCACAAAAATTATATGATGTTAAACCAGATATAACTGCTTTAGGGAAAGTTCTTGGTGGGGGATTTCCAGTTGGAGCCATTGGTGGGAAACGTGAAATCATGATGATTATCGCTCCCAATGAAGGGAGAGACATTTTAACAGCAGGTGCCCAGAACGGTAATAAAGCAAATGTGCTGTTCCATAGTGGGACATTCAATGGACATCCGACAGTTCTAGCAGCAGGATTAGCGACTATTCATTTGTTGGAACAAGAGGGTGTTATGGATAGCTTACTTGGAAAAACCATGTTGCTTCGAACAAACTTGGAAGACGTCTACCGAGCACATGGAGTTAAGATGCAAACAGTGGGGATGGGCAGTATCTTTAATATTATTTTAGCTGAAGGTCCGATTAAAAATTACCGGGATATGAGTAAAGCGAATATGAAGTTAAGAAAAGAAATCGATTATGAATTGTTGAGATTAGGAATTTATACCAAACCACTTAATCGCTATTCAATGTCAATTGTTCATAGCGAAAAGGATATTTACCGAACCGTTGCAGCGCATGAAGAGGCACTTAGAAAGGTCTTGTAATGTAAAATAAATAACAGAGAAAGGCTGCAGAAAGGTGAAATCTGCAGCCGTTTTTCATTGGGAATTAGACATTTAGCAATTGTTTAAAACGTTCAATTGCCTTACTGGAATCAACAGAATAACCCATCTCAATCATTGTTTCTCCAATTACCTTGATGGCTTTTTCTAGCATTTGTTCTGTTGTATTTCCCATGTGACCGATGCGGAAGGCCTTACCGGCTAGATGTGCAAGTGATCCGGCGACAATGACCCCTTTTTTGGCAAGGTTAGCCCGGAAAGTTCCATCGTCCATTCCTTCAGGATAAAGAATACAACTTAGAGTTGCAGCAGCAACTTCTTCGTTAGCAATCGCCTTCATGCCATATTCAGCTAAAGCTCCGCGTACTGCTTTACCAAATGCTTCGTGGCGCTTATAGCGATTTTCTAATCCTTCTTCTAGCACCAATCTTAAACCTTCATCATAGGCATAGATGAGATTTACCGGTGGTGTCGCGAAATATTTTCCTGGATCATTCATAATCGGAATCCAATTATAAATATCGCAGTAATAGGCCGGTACTTTTTCGATTTTCTCCCGAGCTGCTAATGCTGTTTTGTTAAAGGCCACAATAGCTAAGCCAGGTGGTACGCCAATCGCTTTTTGTGAGCCAGTTAAAAGGACATCAATTTTCCCCTGCGAATCGCCATAAGTCTTACTCATATCCTCTTCCATTGCCGCTGTTGCACAAACTCCGTCGAGAATAACGAGTGCCCCATGACTTTTAATCATAGGGATAAGTGTATTTAAATCGGCTGCCACTCCCGTTGAGGTGTCAGCGTGGGTAATGGTAACAGCTTTGAAGTTACCAATTGCCAGTTTCGCCTCGACGGCTTCAGGAGCAACCTGTTTGCCCCATTCTGCTTGGAGAACTTCAACTTCAATGCCGAAAGCTGAGGCTAATTTTGTAAAACGGTCACCAAAGTAACCATGACTGATGACTAAAAGTTTTTCTCCAGCAGCAACAGTATTGACTAGTGCCATTTCCATGGCAACTGTTCCCGACCCCGCAATAACAAACACTTCACCGTCTGTTTTCAACATTTGTCTTGTATTGGCAATGGCATTACGGTAAATCGAAGTGAATCTAGGATCTGTGTGACTCCGTGTTTCTTGAGCTAGGGCATCATAAATAGAATCAACGACTGGTGTTGGTCCGGGAATTAGCAGTAAATCTTGATTTGGCATTTTCGGTCCTCCTAAGTTCTTTTGATATAGTAAATATATGATTCTTTTCCTAACTTTAACACAGTAATAACTTCTATATTAAATAGAATAATCCTTTTTCAACTCTTTTTTTGATGATATTATTTAGGTTTGCTTTAATATACTTAATGTATGTAATTGGATATTGTATAAAACTAATTTCTTTGATATATTATTGTAGAAAAATAAATATCACCTTATCATTCCGGTGGGGTAGAGGTGCAGTATCTATGATTATGCTGTTTGAGGATGACAACGATGACAACAGCTTAAAGGAGAGACTGCCGAAGCAATCCAAACTCGTCAAGGTTTGTCTTGCTGGGGTTACCTTGAATAAGGGTAACACTGTCATTATGAAAGGGACGAATCCATCATAATGAGGAGCTACAGATCGTGATGGAGAAACTTGTTGCTTATATTAGGGCGGCGATAGAATTTCTCTATTGCTGCTCTTTTTTATTTTTTAAAATTTTTTTGCGAAAAATAAAACGCAACTAAGATTATTGGGGGTTTACTCTAAATCATGGCAAGTTCCCCCCTCGAAGATTAAGAGGAGGACATAGGAATGGACAACACGATTTTTTCTTTAATACCACCACTTTTAGCAATTATAATGGTGGTTGTGACCAAAAGGGTACTCTTATCTTTGGCGACAGGAATCATTGCATCAGCTTTTTTGTTAGCTGAGTTTAGTATTGGCAAAACCTTTTCGATTATTGGAAACGCCATAAAGGGAGTTTTCATTTCGGGAGGGTCAATAAATACAGCTAGTGTTTACATCATTTTCTTTTTGTTATTTTTGGGAATGATTACGGCATTCATTTCTATATCAGGGGGAAGCAGGGCATTTGGCGATTGGGCTATGAAGCGTGTGAAAACCCCTGCTGGTGCACAGATTGTTGCAGCTGTGCTGGGCATCATTATTTTTATTGATGATTATTTCAATGCCTTAGCTGTCGGCCAAGTTGCCCGACCGATTACAGATCGGCAAAAAGTCTCGAGAGCAAAGCTTGCTTATATTATTGATTCGACTTCAGCACCAGTATGTGTAATTTCACCAATTTCTAGCTGGGGCGCTTATATAATCGCTTTGATTGGTACGATATTGGCAACTCATGGGGTAACAGAATATAGTGCATTTTCGGCTTTTATGAGAATGGTTCCAATGAACTTTTATGTTTGGCCTACACTTGGCCTAGTTTTCTTTGCTGCTTATGCCAATTTTAATATTGGATCTATGAAAGTTCATGAAGATAAGGCTAGAAGAGAAGGTCAGCTCTTTGATCCTCGGAAAAAAGTTCCAGGAGAATTGAAGGATGATCTTCCGACTAGTTCCACGGGGGCGGTGGCTGATCTTGTTTGGCCAATTATTGCGCTTGTGGTTGCAACAGTGGGAAGCATGCTATGGACTGGTTATCAAGCAACAGAGGGTAATGCCTCAATTTTTACAATCTTCGAAAATACGGATGTAACAAAATCATTGGTTTTAGGCGGGTTGATAGGATTAATTGTCACAATAGCTATGTTCTTTAGACAGGCTCTCGTATTGAGAGGCGTTCAGGCAAATGTGTTTTCTAAAGGAATACTTGAAGGAATGAAATCAATGCTTCCGGCGATTTACATCTTGATTTTTGCGTGGATTATTGTTGATCTAATCGGAAAGCTGGGAACTGGAACGTATTTAGCGGGAATCGTGGAGCAAAGTAATCTCGATGTTTCCTACCTTCCACTCATTCTTTTCCTTATTGCGGGTATTATGGCGTTTTCAACAGGAACTTCTTGGGGCTCTTTCGGGATCCTGCTCCCAATTGCTGGAGATATTGCAGCTTCCACTGATATCAGTATCCTTCTCCCGGCAATGGCTGCGGTTCTGGCTGGTTCGGTATTTGGTGACCATTGTTCGCCGATTTCTGATACGACCATTTTGTCATCAACAGGAGCAGGTTCTAACCATATTGACCATGTGATGACGCAATTGCCATATGCACTAATCAGTGCTGGTATTGCTATTATTGGCTATTTAGTCTTTGGAATTACTGGAAGTACTTTGATAGCGTTGGTGGCTGTCATCGGAATCCTTGTGGTTGTCCCATTTCTTTATAAACCGCGCCAGCAGATCATTCCATTTCGCGAAAAAGCGCTTGATTAAGTACAAGACCTATTCCTAAGATATATAATCTGACCGTTTCCCGTTCAACTGGGAAACGGTTTTTTCGTGTTATATTATCTAAAAAATAACTCAAGTGACCTGAATTCTACTTAAAGCCTAGTAAAGTGGTCGCATGAGGAGCATCGGCAACGAAATCGTGAAAACGGCAACGAAATCGAAAAAATGGCAACGAAATCGCGAAAACGGCAACGAAATCGAAAAAACGGCAACGAAATCGCGAAAACGGCAACGAAATCGAAAAAACGGCAACGAAATCGTGAAAGTGGCAACGAAATCGTGAAAACGGCAACGAAATCGAGAAAACGGCAACGAAATCGAGAAAACGGCAACGAAATCGTGAAAACGGCAACGAAATCGAGAAATTGGCAACGAAATCGTGAAAACGGCAACGAAGTCGAGAAAACGGAAACGAAACCCCAAAAAGTGGTCACATGAAGTGTTCATGTGACCAAAGTTCAGCAAAAAGCCAAGCAAAGTGGCCACATATGCTGACCAGACCAAGCCGCTCCCGCTACAATAATTATTTTTCAAATTTATAACGATAGGTAATAAGGGCAATGACCAAAAATATGATACCTGAGAAAGTATTCATTAAAGTACCATATAGAATGTCATTAATAAAACACAGTCCAGCAAAGATAATCAATGCATTACCGAATTTCTGTTTGTTCTGAGCGGTTAATTTTGAAGGCATCATAAAAATAAGGATGGCCCCGATGATTTGTCCAATATTGGCAGCTAGTGCAAGATAGGTGCTACCGGTTTCTCCAGTCCCCACAAGAATTGTTGCGGTTAAAGTAGCAAGTCCCATTACAAGTCCAATAACCCCACATAAAATCATTAAAATCTTTATTTCCTTTTGTCCCATTACGATTCGCCTCTTTACTATTTTGTAATATCACTATTGAATAGTGGTAGTACTTTCCTTGTTAAATTATATGTCTTTTGATAACTATAGGAAAGAGGTTGAATCATATTC
>CALCRD010000068.1 GCA_937894355.1 uncultured Bacillus sp. | reverse complement strand
ACTATTGAAAAGTCATCAAAGTATTGTTTAATACGCCCTGCTATTTCAGATATTGTTCCTACTTCCCAAAAACGAATCGCAATTCGGGCCGAATTTGGAGCCAATCCTAAAATATAAAAAGGAATAGTCCCATCATCGTCTTTATAGGCACCTGTATATATTGATTCATAAAGTGCTTTTACCTTATGAGTCCCTGAATCCGGGCCATCCTTTTTCTGTGGATTTTCGAAAAAAAATGAGAAGTCGGATTCAAATGAGGATGTCTTTTTTGACCAAAATAATGTAGTTGAATCCCCAATATGAATACATTGTCTAGAAGAATTCAGCAAAGTGCCTAGAGCTTTAGTGTATTGGGATGCAGCACTTTTACTTATAGGCGCATTTAGGCTTTTTGTTTTATTATACGAATTAAAACTAGGCTTATTAAAACTTACAATACTTCCGCCAGATTGTTGACATCCCCAGACACCTTTCACTGGAGGATGTGTTAGTTAAATGACAACATTTTTATTACCCGTTACCAAACATGTTCCCGTTAACAATTCTTCTGCTTCTTCATCATAATTGTAAATCTGTTTCAATGCATTAATTACAACTGAAGAAGTAAATACGATTGGTAAACCCGATTGTGAAATACGGAAACTAACTTTGACACTCCCCGTCCTTAACAATTCCCCATATTCGGGATGTGCTAAAGCTAATTCGAAATGATCTCTATTTTCCAGACCTTTCATCAGAAATTTTTTTACTGCATTAATCCCTAGATCATCAGTTTTCCCGAGCCAAGTATCAATTGCCTCGATCATGCTTTGTAATCGTAAATCTCCATTTTTGCCGAGACCAAAAATAAATGAGGCGTTATCCCATAGGAGATTAGCATCTTTTCCACTATTAGAATGTCTAACAGCTTGTTTACCAATGTTAGGAAGTTCAAACGGGTGAGATACTCTTTTCCTGCCTTGGCTTTCTCTTAAGTCTGAAATGCCAAGGATGTTACCACCTGAATCTAGATCAATTAGAAAATCAAGTCCACCTGCTATCCATCCATCTTTGGTAATTGACCCTTCTTCAAGTTTACGATCATAATAGTCCTTTAAAGCCTGTAGTATCATTCTCTCACCTCCGCTTCCCTACGATCGGTGTTTACAACCCCTTTTTCTAGGTACGCCCGAAAAAACTGGGGGGTAGGATTATTCACATCCTGCTCAAAATTCATGTCGTATAACATGAACCCCAAATCACGGGTTTCATCTATCGGTTCTATAAGTTCCTCTTCTCGACCGACTAATCTAAAAAAACAAGCAAATTCCCGACACCCCATATATGGGCGGTGGAAACATTGACCTTTTTTTACCCTCCGCTCAAACATGGCAGCGTATTTAGCTTCACTCTCATCCATCCGTTTAATATCCAAGGGTTCCTGTTGATCTGCCCAGAACTCAGGTGATGCTGCATAATTTGCTGGTCTTTCTTCAGGGAGAATAAAATCGAAATACCCGTGGATCCGATACCTGACATCCTTTAAAAATAGTCCTGCCCGTTGATTCCGGAATTTGGGCTTACCATTGTTGCCAATTTCATCGATAAAATAACCCCTTACATTGGATGCTTTAAAGTCAACTTCATTTCGGCGGACAGAAATCCATTTAATCGGATTATGTTCCATTTAATTGCCGGTTTCCAAAGTATCGCTTCAAAAATTGCTCTGGCCGCCGACGGCGTCATTACGTCATAGCTAACTCTTTCAACTTTCATTTCTGGGCGGGTAAAACAGGCATAATCACCCCATACCTCTAAACACCAGTTGTGCACTTTTTCATCTCCTTTCTATTTAATTAAATCTTCGGGGTCAAATATAATATCATCAATCATAAGCCCGATTTTTTTCGAATATTCTATCCTAGAAGTAAGTGCATAAATCCCTGGTTGTATCTCTTCAATCGAACCTCGTTGTGACATTAAACTAAATTCCTCATTATAAACATTAACCGTGTATCTTTGCAATCTTCTTAATAAACTCCGGTCTGGCCCCTTGAACTTTAATAAATCAATCAACTTGTCTCCTTCGCCATAGCGAACTAAAATTGTCTTTTGTATAGAATCATCAATAATCCGGAATTTCTTCGCAGCAGTTCTGAAAAACATCGCACAGTCTTGTGGATCTTGTCGGGGATCTAATAAAGAGGCTATACCCTTTGTATCTAAAGAATTGGCTTTCCAGTATAATTCAGAAAAATAGACTTGGAACAAGTCGTGTGCTATCGGATCCTGGTGCGAGTTAGTTGATAGAATATTACAAGTAGTCTCGGCTGCCTTTCGAAGAATACCCATTGGCGCTTTCTTTGGCGGAATAAAAACATATACTTTCCCTAGATTCGATAATCCACCCTCTCGATTACATCTTCCCGCTGCTTGCGCAATAGAATCTAAACCGGCTAGCGCTCTAAACACTACTGGAAAATCAAAATCCACCCCTGCTTCTACCAATTGGGTACTTATAACCCGAACAGGCTCTTTCCCTTTTAATTTTTTCTTAATCTCTTCGATAATCTCACTCCGGTGTTGCCCACACATTAGGGCAGATAAATGGTACGTACCTTGTGGCATCAACTTATATAGATCACGGCAACTTTTACGATCAGACACAACACATAATACTTGATCATATTGTTTTAGATCCTTAGCAATTTCTTCCCAACTTATAGGGGTTTTAAAATCATCCGGTAGATGAACTTGAACACGTTTTAAAGAAGTATAAAGCCTTTCAACCTCGTCTTGATCCCCCATAATCTCTCGGATATTTTTTAAACCCTTAATAACTTGACCCTCCGCAAAAGATTCTCCAAACGCCGGTTGTGTTGCTGTAGAAATAACAAAGGACACTTGATAATGGTCAACCAATAATTGCATTGTCTCAAGAATTGGGGCTAAATACTCAACAGGCACCAGTTGAGCTTCATCCAATACGACAACAGAGTTTGCAATGTTATGTAATTTTCGGCAGCGACTTGATTTAGCGGCAAACAGGGATTCAAAAAACTGGACCGAGGTAGTCACGATAATCGGAGCGTCCCAGTTTTCAGACGCTAGCCTTGATTTTGGTGTTGAGTCTTCTTCGTTCAGACTAGAGTGATGTTCTACGACTTGCTCGTTTCCCACCGCCTTTCGAAAGACGTTGGCATTTTGTTCAATAATACTCGTATAGGGAATAACATAAATAATTCGATCCAAACTATGTTTTTTTGCATGCTCCAAGCCAAAAGCAAGACTGGATAGGGTTTTTCCCCCGCCTGTTGGTACAGATAGTGAAAAAATCCCTTGAGGTTCTCCAGCCATTTCTACACATTTTTGACGGATTTCCCTTCGAATTTGATTTACAGGTGTATCTTGAGATGTCTTTTCTAATTCATCGTTAAAGTTTTTTAGGCGCTCAAGTAATTCTGTAATTGAACAATAACCACTTCTATATTCCGCTTTTTCCGGATCCATATAAAATTCGGTATCTAAAAAATCGGCATCAACTAAACAAGAATAAAGCATTCTAATCCATAAAGACATGTCTAATCCGGATGAAAATTGCCAAGGAGGTATAGAGGGCTTCGATGATTCAATCCTTTCCCGGATAAACTCTTCTATTTCATTTAAATCCTTTACCTGTGTTAGCTGATATTCTAGCGAAGATTGGCCAGCCCCCTCTGCCCCGGACCAATCAGGGAGCCCAGCATGATGTCCGGCAATGCAGTATGATAGAATTCTGCCAATCCCCCTTCCAAAGAACAATTCTACTAATTTTGCACCATAAATAGCATGGGGCATTTTGCCCGATTTTCCTTCTAAATGGGCTTCTTCATCATAGCCGCTCTTAATGCAAAGATATCGTTGCCATTTTTCCCGTCCTTTCCCAGCATCATGAGCAAGCCCTGCAGATTTTCCCCATTCGGCCGAATTAAATTTAGCTGCAAATTCTTCAGCCATTTTGGCCGTCATTTCTAAATGATCCTTTAACAAATGGGGAGTCGCCCATGTTTCATCTTTATTCTTCTTTACATGTGCTATAAAATCCATATTCATACGTTTCCTCCCCTTTTCGACTTTCCTTTTCTTCTTTACCCTACCACACCCCTGTGACAACAGTATGTCACTGAACAACAGTTCGTTTCCTTGTTAGAAACCTTAACTCGAAATTGATGCTGCAATTACACTAAATCATAATTAATCCCTATTCCACACTGCATCATCAATCGGATTATCCCAAAATCCTATAGTAAGCCCAACCTTTTGCCATTCTTCCTTCACCGGCTGTTTTTCCTCTGCTTTATACCGCCTTGCTCCCTCTACCATTACCTGCGCTATCATCTCTCGTAGTTCAGGTGGTTCCAATACCTCGGCTTCAGTACCGAAAGGAAGAACCCAGCGCAGGACCGATCGCATCCCGCTTGCGCGGGCAGTAAAGAGTAGGGTACCGCCCTGCTCTTCACTGATCTTTTGTGAGGGGTGGAAGTGGGTTTCTTTTACAAAACGGGCTGCGTCCCCGAAAAAGCGGACCTTAAAACAAAACTCTTCACCCCGTTCCATCTGCCAAGCCGAACCCATGTACTCTTCATAATCGAAATCATCAGGGAGGGTAAAATGTTTTGAGGTAATCGCTAAACGGTGAATCCGATCAACCCGAAAAATAAGCACTTTATCACGTTGGTGGCAAAAAGCGACCAAATACCAAAACCCGTCTTTATAAACTAATTTGTAAGGGTCTACCTCTCGTGCCGTCACTTTATTTCTGGAAAAACTATAATAGTCAATTTGGATAATTATCTGTTCCTGGATTGCCTCATCGATTTTTCTGAATAATGGACCTTTCGCCGAATAATCGGCGGCGGGCGACACGTCGATCTCAACCCGTTGGTCGATACTTTTTAGTTCATCCCATAAACCGAGCGGAAAACGGGCAAGGAGTTTTTTCAGAGCATCCGCAGAGGCATCAGAGAGTCCTTTTTGTTGTTCAATTAATTTCAGCCCATAAATTAGAGCTATTGCTTCTTCCAAAGAAAAGGTGACATCTTTTAGCACCGTTCCTTTCAATAGCCGGTATCCCTGGTCGTTGTAAAGAGCAACGCCACCTTCTTGAAGCGCTTTCAGATCTCGGTAACATTGTCTTGTACTCACCTCGAAACGTCTTGCCAATTCCGCCGCCGAAAGACCAGGTTTTGCTTGAATCGTAAAGAACATCTCCAACAGTCTGGATAAACGATCCCTCCGGTCCAAGTTGTTCCCTCCCTTTGCCGCCGATTTAACATAAAGTAATATTTCTCTTAACATTATTGTAATTCCTGCCATTTTGGGTAAATAAGGGGACAATTCGTCATTTTTAGATAAAGTAAGGAGCGCCACACAACTGTTAAATCATTGTGCGGCGCTCTCATGACCGTAACCGGTATTCGGTTCCGGTGAAACTAGCTGGTGAGACCCTTACGGTGTGGATCAATTTCTAGTTGATGTTTGCACTCTCTTTTGTTTCAATCGTCGCCCCTCCGCGAGGGGCGACC
>CALCRD010000067.1 GCA_937894355.1 uncultured Bacillus sp. | reverse complement strand
TGGTGAATTTGCTGCGAAGAAAATAGGTGAAGAGGAAGTGTCTATTGGAGATGTAACCTACTCATGCGTAAAAATAAAATTTGTGTTAACGATGTTTTCATGGGCATGGTCAGGATATTACTGGTATGACAAAAAATCGGGACAGTTGGTACAGAGCGGGGAAAGCAAGGGAAAGCATATAAAGATTCAGTATCAGGTTAATGCATAACCGTTTAATTGTGCATGAAATTACATCGATATGTTCCCGTGGACCTCAAAACGTGATATGTTCCCACAAACCTCGAAAACGCTAAAAACACGGTTGACCTGTTCCCATTAACGTAAGATACGAAAATTGGCAACTGACATCAATTCTGGCGTCTCGGGCTAGCTTGAGACGGTCGTACTACTCGAGAGAAAATAAAATTACAAACCCTTGGAAATGGCTATTTTATGGCATTTTCAAGGGTTGTTTTATAGAACCTGAAAACACCTTGGAGGTACGGATAATCGGGTGCCACAGTTACTGTTTGCCATTGCCATTACACACCCAATTTGAAAAATAGACGGGAAAATCGGTAATAAGATTATTAGGATATACTTTTTTGTGAATATTTAACAAAAAATTCACAAGGATTTTTAATATAAATAGAGAAATTTTAATAATGAAGGTCTTGTAATTGTTGGAATATTCATATTCCTTTGGTGTGTTTTGAAAAATGATATTAACAGAAGTGTCCTAATGAATATTCTAATATAATAATAGACTTGTTAGGTTACGATTAATGTTGTTCCGCGTTATTCTGTAAAGAAAAGAGCTTTTCATTTGATTGATAATAATTAGCAACATAGAATCAAGAATCCAGAAGAAATGAATTTTAACCGGAGGAAGATGATGATGATGCTTGAAATTCAATCGGCGCAATACAAATTGTTCTTGCATGGAAGTTCTATCCTATGGAAATAACGTTCTTGGATTTCATTACTGAATTAAGTTTATACCCGGCATTGATCTTCACGACATTACTGACATTGGGCGTAATCCTTGTCAACGGGTGGACGGATGCTCCCAACGCAATCGCCACCTGTGTTTCTACCCGTTCAATGCGGCCGGGACCAGCCATTTTCATGGCGGCAGTTTTCAACCTGTTTGGTGTAATTGCCATGACAATGGTAAATCAAAAGGTGGCAGAGACCATATACAATATGGTCGACTTCCGCGGAAATATAGATGATGCCTTGGTCGCGTTATGTGCAGCACTAACAGCGATTGTGATCTGGGCAACGGCAGCATGGATATTCGGGATTCCAACAAGCGAGAGTCACGCATTAATTGCCGGGCTTTCGGGAGCAGCCATTGCTTTACAGGGAGGATTCTCTGGAATTAATGGAAGTGAGTGGATCAAGGTTCTTTATGGTTTGATACTATCCACTGTCTTAGGATTTGTGATGGGATTTGTGGTGGTGAAGTTTGTTGAGCTTTTCTGCAGGGGAAAGGATCATCACAAATCGAACGGTTTTTTTCAGAAAGCTCAGATTACGTCTGCAGCCGGCATGGCTTTTATGCATGGTGCACAGGATGGTCAAAAATTCATGGGTGTATTCTTGCTTGGAATGTTTCTTGCGAGGGGTCAGACGCAAAACGCTGAAGTAATTATTCCAATATGGCTCATGATACTGTGTGCTGCAGTAATGGGAATTGGCACATCAATTGGTGGTCATCGCATTATCAAGTCTGTCGGCATGGACATGGTCAAGTTGAAAAAATATCAGGGATTTTCTGCAGATTTGGCAGGGGGTATGTGTTTATTCCTTTCAACTGTAAGTGGAATACCAGTTTCGACAACACATACAAAAACAACTGCGATTATGGGCGTTGGAGCGTCAAGGAATATCAGGAATGTTAATTTTGGCATTGTCCGTGAAATGGTATTTGCCTGGGTGCTGACATTCCCTTGCTGTGGTTTGCTCGGGTTCTTGATGGCAAAGTTGTTCATTTGGTTTTTTTAAAAAGGGAAATGTCGATAACGAAATGTCAGAAAACATTATTTTAAGCAACGAAGTGGATTTCGATCACAACGCTCTATATGATGTGCAAGGAATTGAGATAGTAGATAATGAAAAAAGAGCCAAGGATACTTTGGAACATTCTGAAGTATCCTTGGTTCTTTGGGTAAATAGGTATATTGATTAGGGGACATGGAAAAATAGGGACGATTTTAATGTTTGGAAATTAAAACGCAAACAAAACAGGAATAACTAGCATCATGACGATAAACATGACAATTTGTAATGGGACACCAATTTTTAAAAAGTCACTGAACTTATATCCTCCCGCTGTCATCACGAGAGCATTAGTAGGTGAAGCAACTGGGGTTGCAAACGCCATACTTGCACCTACGGCAACGGCAATCAAGTAAGGATAGGGACTAGCACCAATATTGATGGCTGCATTCATTGCAATTGGGGCAAATAATACAGCAGTGGCCGTATTGCTGATAAATTGACCAAATACCATGGTGACTAAATAAATTCCCACCAAAACACCCATCGGACCGTATCCACCCAGTAACTGAATAATTCCATCAGACAAGAACACCATTCCGCCTGTTTTTTCCAAAGCTGTTGCTAGCGGAAGCATACAGGCAATTAACACAATGCTTTCCCAATTCATTTGGCCATAAGCGTCATCCATATTACGCAAACATCCAGTAATAATCATAAGTACCGCACCAATTATTACAGAAATGACCGATGGAAAAATTTCGAAGATCATCAATAACACCATAAAAAGCATAATTCCGCCAGCGATTGGAGCTTTTCCATTAGCCGCCGCCATACTTGCATGCTCCATAGGTTGACCGACAACTACTACATCCTTTGCTTCCTTTGAAATCAGGTCGATATCCTCCCATAGTCCTTGAACTAGTAGGGCATCCCCAAAACGGAGGCGGACCTTGGACATTTCTTTTGAAATTAATGATCCCTTTCGATTAATCCCTATGATGTTTAAATCATATTTTTCTCTAAAATTAATCGCCTTAATCGTTTGATTAATCATACTCGAATAGGGTGTAAGGAGTACTTCGGCAATTCCAACCCGACTTGAAACTAGGACATCATCCTTCGATTTTTCTGGTTCTAGTTCGAGTTGATGATCATTGACAAATTTTTCAACCTGAGAAAGAGACCCTTGAATATAAAGAATATCCTTTGCATTGATTATACTCGTCGGACCAGCGATTTCTTGATAGGTAATCGGCAGAAGGGTTCTACCATCACCTGATTTGCGGTTGATCTTCAGAAGACAAAGCTGATAATCAGCTGGGATTTTTAATTCAGAGAGCTGTTTTCCAACTAAAGGAGACTCCTCTCGTACTTTAACTAGATGCAAATCATCTTGCAATCGATAATGTTGGAGAAGATCATTTGGCGATAACTGATTATGATTCATTTGTTTTTTACCCTGATTCTTGGGCAACAATCTATTTCTAACTAAAAACAAATAACTTATTCCTGTTATGACTCCAATTATTCCAATAGGGGTAATGTCAAAGAAACCTAAACGGTCGTACCCGTGATCCACAAGGGTTTGACTAATGATTAAATTGGGAGGAGAGGCGATAATCGTCAATAAGCCTGATAAACTAGCAGCATAAGAAAGCGGAATTAAAAACTTCGATGTGTCCGCTTTTAAACTTATTGCGACGCTTATTACGACTGGTAGCATAATGGCAACCGTACCTGTATTGCTCATAAAAGCACCGACAAAGGCTACAATCAACAGCAATAAGATGAATAGTTTGTTCTCACTGTTTCCAGACCAACGCAAAAGTAAGTTGCCTGCTTTTTGGGCAAGTCCTGTACGAAGTATGCCTGCTCCCACGACAAATAACCCAGCAATCATAATGACAACTGAGTTTGAAAAACCTGCAAGTGCCTCTGAAGGCTCTAGTATACCGGAAATTACAAGTGCCAACAAAGCAAGAATGCTAACAAGATCTGCACGAACACGATTACTCATAAAAAGAATGATTGTGAAACCAAGAATGATAAATGTCAAAGAAAGTTGCATTTTACTGAGATCCTCCCTTTTGGGGAAACACAAAATTACCCATTACTTTTTCAATTAATTAATTAGTCCCCGTATTAAACGTTAATCCTTTAAAGAAGTTCTAGTGTATCAAACACCACAAGAAAGGTCACTAATATTGTATCCTCAAAAACGAGAAAATCCTATTAAACTGCCCAAGGCTGGATATACAACGAGGTCATAACTTAACCCCCTAGGTTTAAATGTAAACTAAAGTTCATTGTTTGGTTGACATTAGAAAAATCATGATATATCCTTTTTTACTGTAGAGTGATGACAAAATCAATATCAATACTGTAACGATAAGAGGTTTTTTTGTCGCCTCAAATTATATGGGTTCATGGGGCAATGATTGCGGTTATTGGAGAAGGATGAATCAGCTTAATTAATTGGGAGGAAAAATGATGATTGAAAAAACTACATATATTGAAGAATTGAAGAAAAAGATTTTTGAAGGATACCAGATTACCAAGGATGAGGCGATTGAGTTATCAACCCAGCCTTTAGCGGAATTATGCCAGGCAGCGGATGAAATCAGAGAGAAGTTCTGTGACAACACATTTGATATGTGTACCATTATTAATGGTAAGAGTGGCAGATGCTCTGAAGATTGCAAATTCTGTGCTCAGTCTGCACGTTACCAAACCGATGTTGAGGGTTATCCATTGCTTGGTACGGATGAAATCTTGGAGCAAGCAAAATACAATGACGAAAAGGGAGTGCTACGGTTCTCGATTGTCACATCTGGCCGCGCCTTAAGTGATAGAAATATAGACAAGGTCTGTGAAAGCATTCGAGCTATTAAGAGAGAAACGAGCATAGATGTTTGCGTATCTTTTGGATTGCTAAATGAAGAACAGTTCCGCAAAGTGAAAGAGGCGGGAGTGACTCGGATTCACTGTAATCTGGAATCGTCCAGAGACTTTTTTGAAACGGTCTGTTCGACCCATACTTATGATGAGAAAATCGAAACCTTAAAAGCTGCCAGAAGAGCTGGTTTAAGTATTTGCAGTGGCGGCATCATGGGTTTGGGAGAATCCATGGAAGACCGGATTGATATGGCACTTGATTTGAGAGAGTTGGGTGTTCGTTCTATACCGGTTAATTTGTTAAATCCTATTCCGGGAACTCCTTTTGAGAGAAATACAAAGTTAACGAATGAGGACATGCAGAGGATTGTGGCTGTTTACCGTTTTATTCTTCCGAATTCTTCTATTCGACTTGGTGGAGGAAGAGGCTTGCTTCCGGATAAAGGTGAAAAGTGTTTTGAGTCCGGAGCTAATGCAACCATTTCAGGTGATATGTTGACAACTACAGGAATCACGATTGATCAGGATATGGAATTGTTAAATAGATTGGGATATAAAGTAGAGCTGTGGAATGACTAAGAAA
>CALCRD010000066.1 GCA_937894355.1 uncultured Bacillus sp. | reverse complement strand
TCTTCAACACAAATTCCATCCAAATCATCATACACTTCTGAGGCTATTACTTCAACATCAACTGTACACATGAGGTCTTTAATCTCTTCCTGAACTACTTTATTAATTGATCCACCCCTTGCAATCAGTCTTTGAAGAATTTCCTTAGCCTCAAATTCATCAAGATCCTCTACTTTCAGATTCCCCATCGTCTGAATTGTAGACTTTTCTGTATCGTTAGGTTCCTTTTTTTCTACCATTTGCGTGCGCTCACCTTTCTAATCTATCTTATTTTATCAATAACCAAAAAACATGGCGTCTAACGTCTCGGGTATTGCCGAAGCGTCCCACCACATTCATCGTTGCAAAGTTTCGGCGATACTCTGTTAAATAAAGTTGGTCGCCCCCAGATTCAGAAGGAGCCATGGATGGCGACTCCTTAAATTCTACAAAGCGACTCTCAAAAAATTAAAGATTAAATGGTCTTGTAATTATTACCATCTTATTCCTCATCAGAACTTAGAGTTATCATAATTATAAGGAATACTTGTTCCCACTACTACGTCCTCTATCTTTTCTATAATAAGCCAATCATCCATATTGCTTTGATGGTCAAAATCTAATGGGATGATTTCTTTCACATCTTTAAACTCAATTAGACACAGGCATTTTTTATGCCATCTTGTCATTTGCTTATCGGACAAATTAAGCCTGTTTTGATTATTGTGAAGAGTCTCCGTTATTTTTTCATCAGTCAATTTTTGGTAGTTCTGGACACTAATTACCGTAGCTGTTGCTGATATTTTACCTGTCCCCTTTTTCATAAAGTATAGTATTTCGCCTTCAAAAACCCTACTGTGCGGTATTTTTCTTCCCGCAGCACCACGAATAACCATGGTTTTTGTTCCTGATAGTATTTTCTCTAGCACCTTTTCTTTGTCATCGCAATAAACCAAATGTACCATTTTTAGTTCCTCCAATGCTTTTTATCAAACCGTCAAAACCCGCGCCAGGACTGCGTGGCCTTTGCGACCAATTTCATTTAACGTTTGGCATCTGCGCCGTCCGCCGACCTTAGATAACTTCTATCTTAGGTCGGTAGATGTGTGCGCATTCTCCGTGAATTTACTTTCATACTCATCATCATGAGATTACTTTCCGTACCCGCCAGCGCCAGATGCAATGTTAGATGTCGTACCGTCGGCCCTCAGTTGGGTTGCCCAAGGAGTGGCAACCTCTTTCACTTCGTAACCCAATATTACTAGGAAAATTAATTATTAGCTTTTAAGCTTGCCAATGCTTCTTTAAATCCCTCATAATATTCGTTT
Organism: uncultured Bacillus sp.; assembly: GCA_937894355.1. Taxonomy (GTDB): domain Bacteria; phylum Bacillota; class Bacilli; order Bacillales; family Cytobacillaceae; genus Bacillus_BU. Next base: position 3,792 of record CALCRD010000066.1, on the reverse strand, counting down.
ATTGTTTTTTCTTTAATACTTCCCCACTGTTCATCTTGTAAACTTAATTTCAAATCCTTATTATCATCAGTTGAATACGTAAATACCCACATTCCATGTAAGTTTATCCATCGCCTGTCATAATTTTCATTATTATTTCGTACAAACTCGAGTACTTTCATAACAATCTCTTCTAACAAATCAATCTTAGGAATTGTATACTTATTAATCATCATTCCATATTCATCATTTAATATTGCTACAGCTTGTCCGGCAGTTATATCGGCACAAATATTAGCATCAATTCTTGCTCTAAGTTGTCCTACATAAAACCAAAAAGCTCCTTCATCCTTTTCCCCTTTTTTAAATAACTCATTTGATAAAACATACAAAACTGTTGGATTATAATCGTTTGGGCTTGCCAAAATTTCTTCAATAACTCTCTCTTTATTTTTTTTATTCTTACCCTGTAATACCATTACTGCTTCATTGCTTTTTTGCACATCTATTTCAGCAAATACTCCTTTTGGTTCTACTTTATTTATATTTTGCGAATAAACTGCCATCCCAAAATGTAAAACACAAAATGACACTAACAAAAAAACAAAAATAATTCTTTTCATTTAAACCACTCCTCGTATAATAAGTTTATAGATACCGAAGTTACCTCCGGAAAGATACACTTACTCACCCTCCCATGGGAGGGTGCAAAATTAGATACAATCATGTTTAGAGATCTAAAAGACTCTAAGCATATTTGTATAAAGAGATATCCTAATGCTACAATGGAGCCAAAGGACATTAGTGAAGGATAATTCTTCCACTCCTTGCAGGGCCTGCATGGTCATTGCTTATAAAGCGTGCTTCCTGACCGGGCCGTCATAACCCGCTCACTTCAGATGCTGCATCCTTTTGATTAGACCAACAGCAAGGTAGTTCTCAAAAGTGAATGCTAATAGTGCGAGGTTGCGGTTAGCGATCCGGATTAGGATATCTCTTTTACTAATTGTTCTTCACCTTCAAGAAAGCGAGGTGATAAAGTGAAAAACAAATTCTTGACAACTTTGTTTGTTGGTATCGATGTAGGCTCCCAAGTAAATGCCTTCCACGCTATGAGTTTCTATGGCGAAAATCTTCTTATAGATGAAGTCACAAACAATAAACCGGGAACTGATTCCATCATAAAAAGCCTAATTGATTGCTTAAATGCTAATGATCTTAAACGTATTGTTATCGCATTTGAATCCACTTCAATTTATAGCACCCATGTAGCAAGCAGTTTTTCTTCAGATACACGGCTGTTGCCTTATGACCCCCATGTCTATTGCTTGAATCCAAAAACCACTGCAAGTTACAGGAAGACCTTTGTCGACATGGATGTAACAGATGGTTTGGATGCTTACCTTATTGCCGATTTTGCAAGGTGCGGCAAAATAACTTCCAAACCCTGGAGGGGCGCACAATTTTTAGCTTTGCAAAGACTTACCCGCCATCGACTTCATTTGATTAGGTCTGTGACCCGCGAAAAAACCTACATGACTACAAATATCTATTTAAAGTTTAGCGAGTTGGCTACCATGGAAAAAGATGAACACCCTTTTTCCAATATCTACGGGGCAACTTCAACCGCTGTTCTAACTGAGTTTTTCTCACTGGATGAAATAGCATATTCTTCTATGGAAGACCTAATTGCCTTTGTATCGGAAAAAAGTCGAAACAGGTTTAGTGATCCACACCAGACCGCAAAGCTGCTTAAGAAGGCTGCTAGGGACTCTTATCGCTTAGATAAGGTTCTATATGAGCCCCTTAATGTCGCTTTAGCTTCATCATTTAACATCATGAGAACCTTTGAACAGGAGATCAAAGTCATCGACAAAGCAATAAAAAAATGCATTAAGGGCCTTAATAACACAGAATATCAATCCCTTATATCAATCCCCGGCATTGGTCCTGTGCTAACTAGTGGCATTCTTGCTGAAATCGGTACTATCACTGCTTTTGATTCACATAATGCTTTAGCAAAATTCGCCGGCCTAACCTGGAGAACCAACCAATCCGGCAAGTTCAAGTCCGATGAAACAAGAATGACAAAAACTGGGAATAAATACCTTCGGTATTATTTGATTGAAGCCGCTAACAGTGTTAAAAACCACACTTCTGAATACAAACAATACTATTATAAAAAATATAATGAAGCAACAACACACAAACACAAGAGAGCCCTTGCACTTACATCGCGTAAATTGGTACGCCTGATTTTTAGCTTGCTGACTAAAAATCAAATCTACTCCAGCAACAAAGTTGGAGAGATAAAATAGAATAGTATTTTCTTTTTGGGTCTATTTTTTTTGGAAAAAGGATAGGCTTAGTTAAGGTTACCTTTTTTAAGCAAAGCTTCCACTATCCCTTCTTTTTTTAACTTGACATATTACCAGATCGCTTTTTCCTAAATCAGCGGCCACGATGGCCGCGGGCCCTAATTATCAGTCAAAAACGCGGTATGTCATCTAACGTCACGTTTTTGCGACGTCACTGAGCTGGAGCCTAAAGATAGACCCCATAGTGGAGCTTTGCTCCCAGCGAAGGGATGTGGTGCACGCTACCCCAAAAACTTACCCAGGTGCACCCTTTGCGCAAATATTTTGTTATAAGACGTTGACTCATTCAGCTTGGAAGTCATTACCCTAAATTTTTTTTATTTATAACCATAATGCTAATACCCCTTATTATCATTAGTTATAGCTAAATTTTTTGTACGGGTATTGCTTGTTTTGCTCCAATTTCTTTCGACGCACCATAATTAAATCGAGGTGCCAAATCCAAAGCAAACCTATACCCATATTGTTTAGGATTATAGGTTCTTATCGCTTTATTTACCTCATCAATAGCAGTTCCAAAGTCACTATCATTTTCAAATGTCTCGCTTTGAAAAAACATCATATCACATTCTTCAAGATCTATTATTTCACAGTCATCAATCACTTTCCCACTGTAATCATGTGGAATTTCAATTCCTGCTACACGATAAGTTGTTCCCGCTACTATTAAATTTTCTGGTAGCTTCATGATAGCTGCGTTATCCATTTTGCAATCAATACTATTGAACAACCCTTCCCAATCACATCCTTTTTCTTCACAAAACGACCAATAATCAACTGCTTTTTTTGCACGCATAAGCATTAATTTTCTTTTTGGTCTTTTAATAATTGTTACTGTACATATTTTTGTTTCCTTCTCTTGTTTCATATTGTCATTCTCCTTATTATTAAGATAGGAATAATAATGGCTTACAGGATATTGGATAAAATATTTAATAGGAGGTTTTTCTTGTTGATATTTTTTTGGTGTCAAACCAAATTCATTAGAAAATGCTCTAGTAAATCCTTCATGTGTATCATAGCCAAAGTCCAAGGCAGTATCTAATACATTTTCTGACTTTTTCAGCAGTACTTTTGCACTCTCGGTCAATCGAATTGCCCTCACATATTCCAAAGGCGTTTTACCTAATAACTCACGGAAAATCCGCATAGCATGCCGCTTAGAATATCCAGATCCTTTAACAATATCTTCTAACTGGATAAATTCATTCACATGTGCTTTTATATAGTTTTGCATCCTCTGGACAGCATATATTTTATCCCAGTTCCCCATTACTTCCCTCCAATAATAATTTATCAAACATAGAATTGATTTTCTTGACCTAGAATGACAATATTACAAATAGCCTATTCTTAATACAATTCGTTAGATGCTCTTTTATTCTATCCCCAAAGGAATACCCCGGCATGATTGAGGCAATTTCTTATAACGTCC
>CALCRD010000065.1 GCA_937894355.1 uncultured Bacillus sp. | reverse complement strand
GTGACCTCTTTTTTCATCTTGTCATCCTATCAAAAATTTATTTATCGCACTCAATATTGAACCCGATTATTTCGCTAGTCAACCATTCTAAACATATTAGAAATTATACCATTTATCGTTTTCTTAATCATTTACCAATTTGTTTGTATCCAGTTCATTACATTCATTAAAATAAAAACGATAAGATACAGTTCACCGTGGTAATTTAAGAAGCAAAAGGAATGGCGAGAGAAGATATTCCCCTCGCCCTCTTTGTTATTTTAGCCGCTTGTTCTTTATGAATTCATCAAAATCGCTATCAACATTCTTAACTATCCGATATTGATTAAACTTCTCATATTCTTGTACTGCTAACTGCTCAGCCACTTTCGCTGAAATCTTGCCTGCATTTTCAAGAATTTCCCGCTCATTGAAATGAAGGAAAGCATTTAATTTCTTAATCCAATCATTCATGTACATTGGTTGATTACGTTCTGCTTGATCTTCTGCATAATCCAAGTACATCGTAACTATTCGATTTAATGACTTCATTTCTTTTTCTGACAAATAGTTTTTAGCAACCTTTACATCCTGTTTTCTTACCTTATCACCTTTCCACGAAGTTAAGCCCATGTTTTCTTTGCTTGCATCCGCTCTCTCAGCAATCAATTCAGACGCAGTATGCCCATGGATAGCAAAGTGTAATTTATTTTGCACCGTTGCAAAGAACTCATGTGAAATTTCCGCTTTTGCATCATAATCAACGGCTGTAGCATAGATGTCTGTAATCTTTTGATAAAACCTTCTCTCTGATGCCCGAATATCACGAATACGTTCAAGTAGTTCATCAAAGTAATCTTGTCCTATGTTTCGCATCTCTTTCAGGCGATCATCATCCATTGTAAAGCCTTTAACAAGGTACTCATTCAAACGTTCTGTTGCCCATTGACGGAATTGTGTGCCACGATGGGAACGGACTCGGTAACCTATAGCAATAATCATTTCGAGGTTGTAATGTTTTGCCTTTCTCTTCACCTCTCTTGAACCTTCATTTTGAACCTTTAAGTAAGCCTTACAAGTTGCCTCTTCTTCTAATTCACCTTCTGCGTAGATATTCTTTACATGGAGAGTCATGTTCTGCGGTGTAGTTAAATAAAGTTCGGCAATTGCCTTCTGTGTCATCCAAACCGTTCCATTTTCCAAACGAACGTCTATTTTTGTATTACCTTCCTCTGTTTGATAAATCAGGATATTCATTCCATTGTTCATATCTTTCACTACCTTTTTAGGTTGAATTTTTCAAACCTAACACATTTTAAATAAGTGTTTTAATATACTATTCAACCCCTCTAATTCAAAGTCTTCTTTAACTCTGATGAACTTAACATTCAAATCATTTTCAATAAATCTCTGGCGTTCTTGATCTTCATCTAATTGCTTTTTATGGTGCTGTTCATCATATTCGATCACTAAACTTACATCTGGTAAGTAAAAATCAACAGTATACTTATCTACCCTATACTGAGATATTACTTCTACTATCCCTTTTAACGACTTCTCCAACAACTCACCAAATTCTCTTTCTTTTATTGGCACAACAGTTAAAAAGTCTTTGATGATTCCGTTGGCTTTTGCAAAAAGAATAAATCTATTAAACTCTTCAAAGTGTTGTCCTCTTAAGGCAATATTAAATAGAACATCAAGATTATAATGAAGAATGTTTCTTTGTATCTCTCTTGAACCTTCCTCTTTCATAACAGTAAGATACCTTGAACATTCTTGTTCATCGATAAATTTGAGAATGTTCTTTATATGTTCATTTATCGTATTGACTCTCTTTTGATACAGTTTTGCAATTGCCTTCTGCGTCATCCAAACCGTTCCCTTTTCCAAGTGAACATCTATTTTTGTGTTCCCTTCTTCTGTTTGGTAAACCAGGATGGTTGTTTCATTATTCATTTGCATTCCTCCCCAAACAGTCTAAATTTTCTTATCTGTATTACACCGTCATTCCAATGCCAATGACATTATCGTAATAAATACATTATACCATCCCACTTCACCTTAAATATCATTATGGTTTTATCGATGATTAACTCAGATCTCTGCTTTACCACTGTTTATGATTCAACAAAAAAACATCCCATTACAGTAAACAGGATGTTCTTAATCAACAATAATAAGGTACGAAATCCTAGGCGATTTTACCCTATATGTCTTACTATTTGATTTTTGTCCTTCACAAAAGATCGTATTCATATATTTACAGAATCTATTTTTCTTCAAGGATGATTTTATGTTCAACTAAAGCCATCTCTTTAATAACAGCTTTAACAGTCTTTCTTTGGCTGAAAATGTTTTCAAGAAGTAATCCGTCTTCAGTTGGAATCACTTTGTCTACCCGTTCCAACAATAAGGTTTCTTTCCCGTCTTTATCAATAAAATAAACATTAGCTTCACACATATTATTCACTCCTATGAGCTTTTACGATTTCAATGGCATCATCAATATAATGTGGCAGTGGTTTGTTTTCAATCCCGGCGACGCTTATATTACATCTATTTAAAGGAATCAAAACCTTTTTCGCAGTGCTCTCGGCAATGGCACTCGCCATATGCGGTGTTAATTCCCCGAGAAATGAATAAGCACATATAATTCCAATTGGCCCAATTATCATATCCACCTTTGGAGCATTATACACAATTGCACTTTCTCCGGTCGCGCCTTCATTCGCTCCTGCTTTTAACATTAAGGAAGTTGCCGCAGAATTCGTTCCCAAAGCTATAATTTCCAGCTGATTTTCAAAGGACTGTCTGAACTTCGCGACAATCGCTTTTCCAATTCCTCCGCCTTGTCCATCGATCACTGCAATTCGCATTGATTACCCTCCGCTCCAATAAGCTCACGGGTATATTATACCAAAAAGGCCTGCGAAAAAATGCGTTTCCCCTTAGATATTACCGAAAGCTAATCGGAATTTTGCAAAAACAAGGCCAATTCCCAGCATGACCTAAGCTTTATGATTAATCAGCGTTTCGAGGTCCCACAAACCGGACAATTTTGCAGTGAAAACGGCATTTCCAAGCCGCAGCTATCCAGTAATTCGACATTGGTCAAAATCTCTAAAGTGGGCCCATCTGCCGCAATTTCACCATTTTTAACCACAATAATTCTAGTACAGGTTTCTAGCACCATATCTAAATCGTGGGAGGTTATAATCTTCGTATGTTCAAAGCTTTGTAATAATGCCATTAATCTCCGACGTGATTTCGGATCAAGTGCTGATGTCGGTTCATCCATAATTAATACATCAGGTTCCATCGATAGAACAGATGCTATGGCGGCTGCCCGTTTTTCTCCCCCAGATAATTTAAAAGGGGCTCGATCTTTCAGATGAGAAATACCTACCAATTCCAAGGCCTTTTCCACCCTAGCTTCCACTTCTTGTTCATCAAGCTGATAATTTCTTGGTCCAAAGGCTACATC
>CALCRD010000064.1 GCA_937894355.1 uncultured Bacillus sp. | reverse complement strand
AAACGTTGTCGACTTGTTTTTCAACGCTGGCTTGGTTTCATCTAAAGGGGAAATCAGGCGTCTAATACAACAAAACGGGGCGGCAGTAGATGGGCAAAAATGCAAGAGCCCTGACGATGTGGTAACAAAACCGTTGGGAAGGGACTATGTCTTGCTGAAAAGAGGCAAGAAAAGTTATATGAAGGTTAAGTTTGCATAGAGCCCTAGATTTTTCAGGGCGTTTTTAAAGTAATCTCACCCGAATGCGGCTTTCCTGAGCATTGGAGAAATGGCTAACTAACAAACAAAGTGCTATATTCTTCAGATAGTTGAAATTAGTTATCATAAGAGGTTCCCCAAAAAGCGTGTTCCGCCCTTTATCCTTAAATGGCGGATTTACCCAAAATATGAATATTTGACTTATAAAACTCCCTTTTGTTTAAGCTCCTGGAGAATTTCGGCCAAATTCTCTTTATAGCGATTTTGATGTCCATTGCCTCCGTATGGAATTGCGTAATCTTTTATAACATGTTGCCGTGACAAAAGCATCGCTTTTTTTATATGTTTACGTATTCCAAGCATTATTGTAATTATGTAGTCCGGCTTATATTCTTTAATCCTTTCAGAAAGCTGAGGTACGCCTCTCTCATGTTCTTGATGTCTTTCAGCCTTAGTTTCATAATTTACGGGAATGTGGCAAAGATCATCTAAAAAACAACCGCATTGCTTAAAAAAATCTAGGAATTGCATTTTAGACATACTCTGCACTTCAGGATAGATTACCGAAAATGCTTCTTTGGTATGTCCACATAAGTCATCCCCCTTATAGAAAAAATCTCCCGAACCCGGAGCTGATTCTCCTATGAATAAGACTCTAATTCGCTCTGGTTTATAGCTCTGCCTAATACTCTCTATATTTTCCACAGCATTTCAACCTTTCATTTTAGATGTTTTAGAAGCTATTAGATTATTCTAATGCTGATCTGATTTATATTCAATTCCGGAAAGATTTAGAACCAACCTGGTTATTTTTGTATATGGCATAATAGAAATGCAGAAAACGGCAATTAAAAATACATAGGGAAGAATTAAAAGGGCATTGCCATCACATCTCGGAATAAGACCTCTTGTCGAGCAAGACAGGAGGGGATCAAGGAGAGTGTTAGCAATGCCACAACAAAAGTATATCAAATACCTCTATGAAAAAGAAGACTGCAATATTGCCGAAATTAGTAACAAGGTAGGGGTTAACTGGCGCACTGCTGCGAAGTACGCCAAGAAAGACGATTGGAACGAACCCGTGATAAAACAAATGCGGCGCAAACCGGTAATGGAGCCTTTTATTGAAATTGTAGATGTCTGGCTATTAGAAGACCTGCTTAAGCCCAGAAAGGAGCGCCGCACAGCCACAGGGATTTACCGCCAGCTACGAGATGAACACGAATTTACTGGTTCAGAACGCACGGTCAGGAGCCACGTTTGCCAGCGAAAGAAAGAACTCAAAGTCCGACAGGAAGAGAAATTCTTGGAGCTAGAGCATCCCAGCGGACAAGCCCAAGTCGACTTCGGGACTACTCACGTAGTCTGGGAGGGGGAACTAAAAGAGATCAAATACCTAGCTGTCTCCTTCCCGTTTAGCAATGCTGGCTTCTGTGTTCCGGTACCGGCCGAAAACCAACAGTGCTTCCTGCACGCCCTAATCCAGGTCTTTGAATGGATTAGCGGGGTGCCCCAGCGCATTCGTTTCGACAATCTTTCTTCCGCAGTCGTCAACATCGGCAAAGGAGCAGAACGGGAACTGACCGACACCTTTACCAGGTTCATGCTCCACTATCGCTTTGAGGCCGAATTCTGCAGCCCGGCCAAGGGTAATGAAAAAGGCAGCGTAGAAAACAAAGTAGGCTACAGCAGGCGCAACTGGCTTTTGCCTTATCCCCAGGCAAAAAGCTTTACAGAACTGACGCAAATACTTTATGAAAGGGCCATCAGCGATCTTAATCGCATTCATTACGCGAAAGGCGTTACCATGGCCGAACTTTGGCAGCAAGAACAGCAAGTTCTTCTCCCTTTGCCCGGCATTCCTTTTGAACCGGTGGAGCTAAGAACCGCCAGGGGAGATAAATTCGGCAAAGTCAGACATGAAAAGGAGGTTTATCACCTGCCCAGCGCAACCGGCCAGTCGGTTCTGTTAAAGCTGGGGTGGGATAAAGTCGAAATCCTGGACCAGACCCAACTGTGCCTGGGTACTTTCCCCCGCCAATACATTTTAAAAGCCCAGCCGATTGACTGGAAGGGATACTTCGAAATCTTTGTCCAAAAGCCAAGGGGCGCTAGACATGCAGCTATGTATCGTTTTCTTCCCCAAGCGGTTCTGTCTTACCTTGAGGAAACAGAGCATTACCGGGAACGGCTCAAGTTTATCAGTACCCTATTGACCGAAGGTTTTGCCATGGAGGACATATCCGAGGCTTTGGCAACTACCCGCAGCCGATCCTACAATCCGGCCTTAATCAGACATCTCCTCTACCAGCTGCTCTCAGATAAACCGCTGGAAAAACTCGATGAAAGACATACCCCGGTGAGTGTCAAAAACTATGTACCCCAAATCACAGCCTATGACCGCCTGATGCCTGTTAAAGGGGGTATGGTCTGTGACTAAACCGTCTTTGAAGCAACAGTGTAAAGACTTGAAGCTAGCCCAAATCCCCGGTGCCTATTTGGAGATTGCCTGGGAGAACCCGGAACAATACCTTACCGATCTTTTTGCTGTTGAACTGAAAGCCCGTCAGATTAGTAGAGTAAGGACTTTGATCAAGAAAGCGGGTTTCCCAGCCCATAAGGCTCTAGAGGACTTTGATTGGGACCCGGTTAGTCTGGCCGGGGAAACGAGCATCTCCGATCTAACTGGGCTTGAGTTCATTAATCGCAAAGAAAACATCCTGGCAGTCGGTGCGGTCGGTACCGGTAAGACCCACTTGGCAACGGCTCTTGGCATTAAGGCCTGTTCTCAGCGTAAATCCGTGCGTTTCTACCGCTGCCTTGATTTGGTCAATATTCTTTTGGAGCACCATCGTCAGGGCCGGTTGGGTGCCACCATGGCTTTACTGGGGAAATGTGATCTCTTAATCATTGACGAACTAGGATTTGTTCCCCTACACCGGGATGGCGCTGAACTCCTTTTTAATGTCGTGGCTCAAGCCTACGAGCATCAAAGTGTAATTGTAACTTCCAACTTGGAGTTTGGTCAGTGGAATTCCGTACTGGGAGATAACCGCTTAACTGCCGCCATGATTGACCGTCTTGTGCATCACGCCCACATCCTGGCTTTTGACGGCGAGAGTTACCGCCTTAGAAAAGCACTGTCTGGGCTGACACAGGGCCAGAACGAACGTGAGGCGCTACGAAGTTAGTTTTGCCGAAATGTGATGGCAGCCAGACTATGTACTTTTTAATTGCCGAATTCGTTAATTCGCGATTGCCAAACACA
>CALCRD010000063.1 GCA_937894355.1 uncultured Bacillus sp. | reverse complement strand
ATAGGGCTGTTAATTCTGAGTTCTTACCTAAAGCTGGTTGTCTTTTCTAGAATATGTACTTGGGCTGTGTGGAGAAATTGAGTTACTAGAGTTTTGCATAGTACAGCTGTCCAACATTTGCCAACGCTTTCCAAATTCAATTATTAGGGCCTCTGTTAAAAAAATTAAGAAGGTTGACAAAAGAAATGTATTTTTATAATGATATTGTTCGATTAGTTAAGATATATGGATTATAGATGTGTTTGACTCCATCTAAAAGGAGGTAACATGAGTTTTGACCAACCAAGATTATAAAGAATTATTCAACCCCTGGGTCATGAGGGCCGCCTGGCGTAAAGTACAATCATGGTATAGACAAGGAGATTGGTATGACCCCGCTGAAATGTTGGCATGGGAAGCAGATTCTTGGAGAAAGCTATCACAGTTAGCATTTAAGCTGAGCTCAGGGACCTACCAACCAGATCCCTACCCCATGATACCCTATCCTAAAAAAGGAAATAAAACAAGACATTATGTGATGACATCAATTGAAGATCAGGTGGCTTTCGCCACTTATCTTGTTTTATTGGGTCCTTTTATTGAAGCTAGAATGCCAAACGTATCTTTTGGTAATCGACTGGCTAGGGCAAGAGTATTACGCAAAGATGAAAAGGGAAACAAGCGCTGGGATAGAGCGCCTTTTTCTTTAAGCTATAATCGAGTTTACGATTCCTTCAGATCAGGCTATGGTCTTTTCCGAAGGCTCTTGCAATGGCTAACCAATAAGGCGTTCTTTGAAAATAAAAGTTGCGAGTTAGAAGCTATAGAAGAGTTTATCAATGCACACGATCCTTCCCTTTTACCATATATGAAGCAAAAAGAAATATGGAAAAGCAGGGACAAGCTCTATTATCTACGCCTTGATCTTTCCTTAGCCTATCCTACTGTAAAGCGAGACTCTTTACGCTCTAACATCCACGATTTATTGAGAACAAATAATGATGATTATACATTAAAAACCAGTTGGGGAATGCCCCACTTTCCTAGCTTAGACTTTGAAATCAAAGATAATGTATATAAAAGTTGCCTGGAGCCTGGTAAGGAAATGTTCGGTCCCCACCCTTGGCATATATTAAAAAATAACGAAAAAATGCGTTTGGAATTAGCAAACAAATTATGCGATCTCCTAGATGGAGTTGTTTATTATCCTTGGGAAGAACCAAGTTGTTCGGATCAAACAGACTTGTTTGATGGGAAAAAGTTTTTAACACCGGATCTGGAAGAGCGCGACTATGAACATGCAGATACATGGGGCCTATGGCGACCTGATGATTTCTTAACCCAAGAAGAGATCCTATCTGGGAAGTTTGGCATTCCTACCGGAAACATAACCTCAGGATTGCTTCTTAACGCAGCCTTAACTAACGTGGACCTGGCTATGTGCAAACTATTTGAAGTGGCAAAGGAGGGTAAGAAAGTTGTTTACCTTCGTTTTGTAGATGATATTATTTTGCTCTCCCAAGATTGGAATGCTCTCGGCGATGCGGTTGTAACGGTAGCGGATATTTTTAAAAATGATCATGGTTTTGTTTTAAACGCAAATAAGATAAAGCCAGCAACGGGTATTGTACAAAGGCAGATTGAAGAGCATTGTTGCAAGCCCGAAAACATAAATAAAGCTGATTTTTTAGGTGGCTGGGAAGAAATCGAGTTCTTGTTAGAAAAAGACGATTATATACACCGTGGTAATGTAGATGTTTTCACTACAAAAATTGTTTGTGAGATGAGCGAATTAAATCAGGAAGACATTGATGAGCGCTACGGGCCCTCTGCGGCAGAAAGGGTTGATTCCTTAATAGACTTATTAACAAGAAAGGATAGCGATGAGGAAGTCGCAGAAGATGCAAGGGCTGTTTTTGCGATTAATAAACTGGCTCGTTCAACGTGGCCAACTAGAGCCATAAAGCAAGATGGCTTCATCAGAAAACCGAAAAATATAGGTGCGCAAATTTTACTAGGAGCAGAACAGGCTTTGAGAAACAATCCCTGGAGGATCAAGTTATGGCGTTCCACGCTTGTTATCGCTTTGAGGGTATCCCTCGTTCCAGAGATGGATAAAGTGGTTATTGAAAGAATGAGTAAACATATTCTTCCGATCATAAGCTGGACCGATCAAATAAAGAAGTCTAGTAAAAAAGACTATCAATCCACATCACCCAAAAGAATTTGGGAAAGGGAAAGTGATGGGGATTGCCCCCTGAAACCACTCAAGGCAGCGCTTGTGGGGAAAAGACGTATGGAACACCAAAACTTGCGCAAAAGTTTTCACAGAGCCCAGTTTTGGCGCCATTGGGCAAGCTGTGTAAGGGGACTCAATGCGGTAGCTGAGGGAAGCTATAATCCTTTTTGGTCAGGATACTTTACAAAATCTGCAGCAAATGAAGTTTTAACTTGGTTTGGGGACCTTGAACGTTGGCTTTGTGTTATTTATAGTGAGCCAAATTCCGAGGATGTTGATGAGGAGAAGCTTTTTCTATGGTGGTGGGAGCTTGAAGCGATTTTGGATGCGACTTTGGCAACACTTTCTGCGGAAGATGCTATTGATGTGGTCGGAAAATTAGGAAACCCAAGAAAGATGCAATTTAGGAATCCTAACTCACCTATACTCGGGCACCTTCGGGCAAAATTAAAAAGGAAAAAGAACTTGTCTGCTTTTCTAAGAGCTTTGGATAATATATTAGGTTCGAAAGGACAGCCACAGAAGTTTGATTCAGTAGAGAATTTTGAGGATGACAGAAAGCTAGCATCCCTTTGGCTTTCCCTTATACCTTCGTGTAAAGGAGACGAAATGATTTGCCCACAACTATTGCCCCCTGATTATTGTGCTAGCGATTGGGCAGCACTTGTAAGGGTTGGTTTGTGGGGCAAATTGGAGGGGAAGATTAGCGGCCCTGTAAAATTTTTCGGAGAGGGAGGTAATGGAGATGAACTCTGGCAAGCAGT
>CALCRD010000062.1 GCA_937894355.1 uncultured Bacillus sp. | reverse complement strand
TGGGTTTGTCCTTCTTCGACATATGTATCGATTTTTACTTTGTCTAAATAGTGGATTTCTTTGATTTCATAGACGGAGGAGCGTAGTTCGTTTTCGATTTTGCCTAACCAGGTGTAGTCGATGGTTGTCTGCATGATGCGCATCAGTTTTCGTTCGACTATTCCGGTTGCGTCGAGTCCTTCGGAGGTTGCTTTTCCGTAGGCTCTGATTAAACCGCCTGTGCCGAGCTTCACACCGCCGAAATATCGGGTGATGACTACTACTGTATCCTTCAGTTGCCGTTTCTTAAGGACCTCAAGGATGGGCACTCCTGCTGTTCCGCTGGGCTCACCGTCATCATTTGCCTTTTGGATTTGGTCATGTTCACCAATAAGATAGGCAGAGCAATTATGAGTGGCATTCCAGTTTTGTTTTTTTATTTTTATAATAAATTCCTGAGCTTGTGTTTCAGTTTCCGCTCTGGACACGTAGGCGATAAACCGGGATTTTTGAATGACGATTTCGTGTTGCCCTTCGCCTTTTACTGTATTGTACCGTGGCAGCATCAGACCGCTCCTTTCTAACCCACGACCGGACATCTGCGCATGGTAGGGGAAAATCCACTACTTGCTTATAAGTCGTTGAACCGGGTAGTATCATCATTGTAAATGACCATATTAATGAAGGAAAGAGAATTATTGTATTTCTTTTCTTTATCTCACTTGAAAAAATTTACTACAAAAACAAAGTTGGCTAAAGATTGCCTATTTATTTTAACCTAAAATGATATGTTTTTTGACAAAAAGATATATCAAGCGATTTAAATCGCTAGAATATTATGTTTTTTGACAAGGGCAAGTGTGATGATTGTAATAAAATTTGGCTAGAGTAGAAAGCGTTTTGTGATATAATTGAAACATTCTGAAAAGAGTAATTTGGAAAAAATTTGGGCTTTTGTCAGAAGATTGTTTTTCATGGAAAGCGGATAGTAAGATCTCGATGATGGAAGATTCACTTTATTCCAAAATATGATTTTTGGTGGATATAATATAGACGTAATATTTTTATATTTGTTACAGGTGGAAGTGGGTGAGATAGTTTGTTTTGAAAAACGAGGATTTGCTAAGCTAGAGGGGACATCTATTTTTCAAAATATAAAAAATACATAGAAATGTCACAATTTTTAAAGAACGGGTCTTATTACCCACTATGGTAAATTACATATTGCCAATAGAAGAGTATAATTTAGCTAGTAATAGGGAATTGGATTCACTTTTCAGGAAGTATTGTGCTGAAAAGGGACTAATATATATTAAGGTTGATTTACGTGAATGAATGAACTTGTTGGATGGGCAATTTTCATTTATTCAGTACTTATTTTTGGTACAACCGTTATGATTCTTGGGGAATTTAGGGAAATGGTGCGATAAGGGGGCGAAGAAATGGCTATTAATATTGTTGTTATTGATGGCAATCTAATATTTAGAGAAGAGATTAAGCAGAGTTTAGAGTTTAATCATGTGTGCAAGGTTGTAGCTTGTGGTCAGGATGGAAATGAAGCACTTCAACTTGTGGAAGAATTTCAACCTGATGTTGTCATAATGGATACAAATCTGCCTAGTATGAGTGGGATTGAAGCAACAAGTCTATTAGTTGAGAAGGATCCCGACATAAAAATAATCATTTTATCAGTGCATGATGATGAAAATAATGTAATGCAGGCTTTGAAAATTGGGGCCTGTGGTTATCTATTAAAAGAGATGGGCAGCTCTGAAAAGCTTGTCGATGCGGTAAAAGTTGTCGTAGACGGAGGGTGCTATCTTGACCCGAAGGTAACCCACAGTTTAGTAAATGAATATCGCCGTTTAGTGGCGGCGAGTGTGGAAATAGCTGAGGAGAAGCGGATTCACACTTGGGATAATGAGATTCGTCGGCCGCTCCACTTGTTAACCAAACGGGAGTGTGAGGTATTACAGTTGCTTGCTGATGGTAAAAGTAATCGGGGTATTTCAGAATCTATTTTTATCAGTGAAAAAACCGTAAAAAATCATGTTAGTAGTATTTTGCAAAAAATGAATGCCAAAGATCGAACCCATGCAGTTGTTGTTGCCATAAAGAATCGCTGGGTTGCAGTTAGATAGGTTTAAATAATGAAATGTATGAAAGAAAGAGATGATTGCATAAGGACTAAATGTCCCTTGTGATTGTCTTTTTTTTTGTGAAAAAGTGGAAGGAGTTTGTTTGGAAAGTGAGATTTGATATGGGGTTATATGAGTTAGTTGTAATAAGTTCCCAAATGGTTTTTTTTGTTGAAAAATTCAGTGGTTTTTGTTACGTTGGGTGTAAAATGGTATAAGGATAATTTAATTGAATTAAGTTCTAATGAATACTCCCACCACTTAATTTTCTAGCGAAAATTTGAAGTGGGGGTTTCTA
>CALCRD010000061.1 GCA_937894355.1 uncultured Bacillus sp. | reverse complement strand
CCGAGGAGGCTTACCGCCCCTAAGGTCCGCGAGCGACCTGCAGCGGAAATCGACAGCCAAATAAACGAGCCTATAAAAAAAGAGCTTTGACATGGTTTCATCCATGATCAAAGCTCTTTTTAGTACGGTTGAGACAGCCATTTGGAAAAAAGAGCCCTCTTAATCAAATACTTTTACTTTTTACCAACTAATATATCCAAATCGACAGTTATTTCGGTCAAACCCATCGCTAATACTGTTTGGACTTTTTCTGCTGTTGCTGCCCATGAAAGTGGCGTCATCCGAATTAAATGGGGTAGTAGTTCTGGATTCAAAGTGAAAGTATAACACAAGCTCTGCTTGTCAATTGAGTCAAAATTGGCACTAAATCTTTCAACAATATTCTGATTTGAATAGGATTGTTTGTCTGATTCATCAAAGAAAACGTCTCGGAGTTCTTTAAGGTAATCAGCCCGAGGAACTACTTTAATAACAATTCCAGAATCATTCAATAGTCTATTAAATTCACCATAATTTGATGGTGATAGAATATTAAGCACTACATCAAAGGTCTTGTCGTTAAAAGGACCGTTGGCCAGATCAGCGACACACCAAATCAGATTAGAAAAACTGCGTGCAGCCACAATAATTCCCTCTTTAGCAAGATCGACCCCGACACCAACGACTTCATTTAATGACTGGGAATGGATTTTATCTTTAATGCTAGACAGATGGGAGCCTTCTCCGCACCCAGTATCAAGAATTTTAATCGGTTGATTTGCGCAGTTTACTTTCTGGTTTATCAAACTAGCAATCATTTCGCTTAGCGGTTCAAAGAAACCACTTTCAGCAATCATCTTTCGCGCTTCAAAAAGTTCTTTATCATACTTAGTTGCCAAAGGGCGGGTTACTAAATTAACATACCCTTGCTTGGCTAAATCAAAAGTATGGTTGTTCGAACAAACTAAGCTTTTTGAGTCAACGATGGCCATTGTTGCAGCGCAAACCGGACATTTAAATATTGATTCATATTGACACATATAGTTGGCACTGATTATTTTTTTGTTTAGATTGGACAAAGAATCACCTCATTTGTATTCATTCTTACATAGAAAATTAGAAAAATAAACGGATTATGATGTTTTGAAAATTAAATATTTTCTTGGTTTTTGTCTGTGAGAAAGGTTACTGAAAAATTTTACCAGTAGGAGTAGATTTAACTCAATTATTACTAATAAATTACAAAACACCTATTATTCGCTGAATCTTTTTGAGCGAGGAGAAGAAGCTTATGAATAAACAACGATATTCAAATATGTTCAAGGCTAAAATTAGCAGACTGAGTCCACCACAAATTCTGGCCTTAAGTTTTTTCAGCGCTCTGTTAATTGGAACGGGATTGTTAAAGCTCCCAATATCGTCAACCACCTCAGTATCTTGGGTGGATGCGATGTTCACAGCAACTTCAGCCATAACAGTTACCGGTTTAACCGTTGTAGATATCGGGAGAGTTTACACTACTTTTGGTCATGTGGTGATGATGTGTCTGATGCAACTCGGTGGTTTAGGGATCATGACCTTTGCCGTATTATTCATCATCATGTTAGGAAAACGAGTTGGGTTACACGAACGAATCCTCATCCAAGAGGCATTTAACCAAAATTCACTAGGAGGACTTGTTAAGTTAGTAAAGATCGTCTTCCTATTAACAATAACGATTGAAGCAATTGCCTTTATCATCTTATCAGCTAGGTGGATTCCCGAATACGGCTGGACGGAAGGTATGTTTCAGAGTTTATTCCATACCATATCTGCCTTTAATAATTCAGGATTCTCTTTATGGTCCGATAATTTGTCCGCTTATGTGGGAGATCCAATTGTAAATTTGGTGATAACGGGGTTACTGATTATTGGGGGGATTGGTTTTACTGTTTTAATCGATGTAGGGGTGAAAAAGCGATTTAGAACATTAGCAATCCATTCTAAGCTTATGATTGTGGGAACGTTTATCCTCATCACTTTTGGATTTTTGTTATTTTTGGTTTTGGAGTATACAAATCCAGATTCACTAGGTCCGTTAACCTTATCGGAAAAGCTGTGGGCCGCTTATTTTCAGGCGGTAACACCGCGAACGGCTGGTTTTAATACGATTGATATCGCTAGCTTGACTACGCCATCAATATTGTTAATTACTTTTCTGATGTTTATCGGAGCGGGAAGTGCTTCAACGGGTGGAGGAATTAAAGTAACCACCTTTTTGGTTATGATTTTGGCAACAATCAGCTTTTTAACAGGGAAAAATCAAATTGTTGTTTTTAATCGGACAATAAAACAACAAACTATTTTTAAAGGTTTGGCTATTATTATGGTTAGTATCCTATTTATCTTTTTAGCAGTGTTTGTTCTGACCATAACCGAAAAGGCTTCATTCTTAACGATTGTTTTTGAGGTGATTTCGGCATTTGGGACAGTAGGATTATCGTTGAACTTTACTGGGGAGTTAACATTAACAGGAAAATTCATTATTATGGCGATGATGTTCATTGGTCGTGTGGGTCCACTCACATTAGCCTTTATACTTGCTAAACAAAATAAAACGCCAATTCGCTATCCAGAAGAAGATGTTTTTACTGGCTAGCTAAGTCAGTGAATTCATCGAGATTAACGGCTAGTAAAACCTCCACTGATGTTTCGTTTTATCAAAATGGTTCATAGGTGTTAAATTGTGAATAATAAAGGAAAGACCTTTATCATCACCCAGTATTAAAAGATAGAAATAATTGACCAGCTAAAGGAGGGACTAGTCATGATAAATGAAAGTAAACCGCAAAAAGTAGATTTTAAAAAGGAACTTAAACAATTGTACGGTAGTCCTAAGAAAAATGTGCTTGTTGAAGTTCCCGAAATGAATTATTTAATGATTGATGGCAAAGGGGATCCTAATTCTTCTGCCGACTTTCAAACAGCTATTGAAGCCTTATACTCTGTGTCCTATACAATCAAATTTTTATCAAAGAAGAGCGGGATTGATTATGTTGTAATGCCCTTAGAGGCTCTGTGGTACATGGATAATATGGCGGATTTTTTGAAAGGTACTAAAGATGATTGGCAATGGACAGCGATGATTATGCAGCCAAATCATATAACCCAAGAAATGATAGAAGGGGCTATTGAAACGGTAACAAAAAAGAAAGGCTTGGCAGGTTTAGATAAACTACGGTTTGAAGCCTATAACGAGGGGATGTCAGCGCAAATCCTCTATGTTGGTCCATTTGATGATGAACATCCAACGATTGTGAAACTACATGAATTTGCCGAGTCTAATGGTTATCAGGTTGATGGAAAGCATCATGAAATTTATTTGAGTGATTTTAGGAAGGTCGATCCAAGTAAACTAAAAACAATCATTAGACAGCCGGTTATGAAGAAAAATTAAGCTGAAAAAGGTGTTTTTATCTGACATGGGAAGGGGCGAAATTTGCCGTTGCTCATTTCATTTTTAGTGTTCAGCAAAACGATCATATCAATTTTTACGAAATTTGCTCTCCTTTGCAATCCTCTTAGAACATTCAGTTTTTTCTGCCAATTAATCTAGAAATATATGATATGATAAAAAAACTAGTTTAATTGGGAGGAATTAAAGAGTAATGAATTGGGAAAGTCTAGTTTCATACGAACTCATGAAAGATTTAGCACTATCTATCGGGATCCTTTTACTGTTTCTAATCTTTAGGAAAATTTTCACAAAATATATCTTTGCTCTGTTATTAAAATTGAGCAGAAAAGCGCCAAGTCGTTTTTTCTCCAATATATTTCTTGCATATGAAAAACCAATTCAATGGTTGTTTATTATTATTGGGGTTTATGTGAGTGTTCGGTATTTTCCATTTTTAGAACAAACAAATCCGTTGTTTTTAAAATTTGTGAGATCCTCTATCATTTTTATCATCAGCTGGGGATTATTTAATTTATCATCTTCATCATCGCTAGTCTTGTCCAAGATTAATGAGAAATATAATATTGAAATAGATGATATTTTAATTCCGTTTTTATCTAAGGCACTGCGGGTGATTATTGTGGCCATTAGTCTAAGTGTAATTGCCCAAGAATTCGATTATGATGTGAATGGATTTGTTGCTGGTTTAGGCTTAGGAGGACTTGCATTTGCTTTAGC
Organism: uncultured Bacillus sp.; assembly: GCA_937894355.1. Lineage (GTDB taxonomy): Bacteria > Bacillota > Bacilli > Bacillales > Cytobacillaceae > Bacillus_BU. The sequence goes on along the minus strand of CALCRD010000061.1, from coordinate 7,453 downwards.
TGCCAAGGATGCCTTAGGTAACTTGTTCGGCGGCATCGTTATTATCACTGAAAAGCCTTTTACCATTGGCGATTGGATTATGACGCCAAGTGTCGAAGGGACAGTTGAGGACATTACCTTCCGAAGTACGAAGGTACGAACATTTTCACAAGCTCTCGTAACCGTGCCTAATGCTACACTGGCAAACGAATCAATCACTAACTGGAGTAAAATGGGGAAAAGACAGATTAGCTTTAATTTGCGCGTTGCTCACGATACAGGTAGGGAAAAACTGGCGAATGTCATGATGCAAATTGAGCAGTATTTGAAAAATCACCCAGAAATCCATCAGGAGACAATTCTTGTTAACTTCGATCAGTATAAGGAGAATGGATTAGATATTTTCCTTTACTTTTTTACAAAAACGACTGATTGGGGCCAGTTCTTAAACATTAAACAAGAAATCAATTTTGAAATAATGGATATCCTTGATAAAGAAGGCGTTGACTTGGCCTTACCAAGTAGAAAATTATACCTTGACCCAGAAACTGACAAACAAATGAAGGTAAACTCTACAGTAAGCTAGGATTTATCGTTAGGCTGTTGATTTCCATTGCAATCAACTAAGTTCAAAAAGGCAATATTGAAGATTGTATATTAAACACAAAAATCCTCCAGCAGAAGTCCGCTGGAGGATTTTTATCCCTAATAAAGGGATGTTTCACTTTATAGGAATACGAAATAAATTACTGCTGCCAAAATAATTCGGTAAATGGCAAAAGGAATTAGTTTGATTTTGTTGATTAGTTTTAGGAAGAAGCGAATAGATAAATAGGCAAAAACAAAGGCACTAATAAAACCGGCGATAAAAAATGGCATAGCATCTAAAGAAAAATACTGCCAGTTTTTTAATAACGATAAGAAACTAGCTCCGGCCATGATAGGAACAGCCATAATAAAGGTGAAATCAGCGGCAGCACGATGACTAAGGCCTAGTAACACCCCACCAGAAATCGTTGAACCTGAACGCGAAAAGCCCGGCCATAAGGAAAAACATTGAACCAGGCCAATGGTAAACGCCTGCTTGTAGGAAATTTGATCAACGGTGATAACCTTTGGACGTTTGCCACCGAAAAGGTCAGCGATAATCATCAATATGGCTCCTAGTACTAATCCAATTAAAACCTTTTCTGTGGTAAATAAATTATTATCAATATAATCATCAAATAGTACCCCTAAAATCCCGGCGGGTAATAATCCCACAATTACTTGAGTTAATTTTAATTGGCTATCCAACGAATGTTGTTGATAGGCTTTTTTGTTTAACCAACGGTTTAATCCGAGCATATCAATGAAGCGGTCTTTAAAAACGATTACTACTGCCAATATCGATCCTAGTTGGATGACTATTTTAAAGGTATTGGCAACAAATTTAGATTCTAAAAATTCAACAGACTTTAACCACATATCATCGACGATGATCATGTGACCAGTTGAGGAGACTGGGGCAAATTCAGTTAATCCTTCTACTAACCCTAAAATAATTGCTTTTAATAATATAAGAAAATCCATCGTCGTAATATTTCTCCTTTTAGCGTAGATTACTATACTTATAATTGGTCCACTTTCTTTTTTTCACAACTAGTTATGATTATACCTTATTTTTAAGGTTAATAAGAAGGGGATTTTTGACATTTATCAACAGATTAAGGCTGAATTCGCTAAAAAAGAAAAGAGTGACCACTTTGGCCACTCTAATCAAAAGTAAATTTCGGTTACTCGTCTCTTTTGTCTCTGCCAGCTTCTTTAATTGCTTTTTTTAGAATAATCTCGATTTGAGCATTCACGCTGCGGAGCTCATCACTAGCCCATTTTTCGAGGACATCATAAGTCTTTTGGTCAATTCGAAGCAGGAATTTCTTTTTCTCGGCCACAGAATCACTACCTTAATAAATGCTTCCAGTATTGACAATTGGTTGGTTGCCTTTGTCTGAAACGAGCGCCACCATGAGGTTATTGACCATTTGAGCTTTCTTTTCTTCATCCAACTCAACGACACCTTCACTGCTTAATTGCTCAATAGCTGATTTTACCATTGAAACCGCACCATCGACAATAACTTTTCGGGCGGCCAAGACGGCTTTTGCTTGTTGTCTTTGTAGCATACTATGGGCGATTTCACTGGAATAGGCTAAATGCATAATCCGCGCCTCAATAATTTCCACACCGGCAACAACTAATCGTTTTTGCAAATCCCTCGTTAATTCATCACCGACTTCATCAGAGTGTTGTCGAAGTGAAATTTCATAATCATTGTTGAAATTATCATAAGGGTACTGACTGGCGATGTGGCGCAATCCCGTTTCACTTTGAGTATGGACAAATCCACGGTAATCCTCGACATCAAAGACTGCTTTTGCCGAGTCAAAAACTCGGTACACAACAACGGCAGCAATTTCAATCGGATTTCCTTCAAGATCATTAACCTTAAGTTTATCACTGTTAAAATTAAGCACGCGTAACGAAACGCTTTTTCGAAGTGAAAGGGGAATTGAAAACCAAAATCCCTCTTGTCTGATGACGCCTAAATACGATCCGAACAGGGTGAAAACCTTGGCCTGATTTGGCTGGTTAATCGTAAACCCAGTTAATAAAACAGCTGTAATGATTGCTGTTATGACAAATGAAATGAGTAGTACTGGATTTTCGTCAAGGACAAAAAGTTGTAGTAAGTAGGCACTGGCAACACCTAAAAGCAACACAATAATGACTCCAATAAAACCATTCAATCTAAATATTTCTTTTTCTTTCAAAAGAACCACGCTCCATTCATTTTGAAATTATTTTGATACTAATATGATATCACATTAATATCAAAAGTGGAACGTTTTTAATCTCGTTTGAAAAGAATAAATTATTTTCCTATTATCGTGAAAATAGAGCAAGATAAAATTATTACAATTAATGAAGGGATTCTAAATGAAAAAAATTAGTCTAATTATATTGCTAGGGTTTTTTTATCCAATGGTGGTTGATTCAGTTGATGCCCATACTTATCTCCAAGAATCTATTCCAAACCAAGGGGAAGTGGTTACTAAACCTATAAGTGAATTGCTGTTAACCTTTGAGACCAAAATAGAAAATGGCAGTAAATTGGAGCTAGTCAATCGTTCTAATGATTCAACAATAATTCCTGAGGAAATCACGATTGAAACTAATCGGATGGAGGCTAGGTTCCCTGATTTAACAACCGGTGAATATCGGGTGATATGGAAGGTAATTGGTGCTGATGGCCATATCATCGAGGGCGATTATTCTTTTACAGTTAATGTTACTGAAAATCCTGATAAGAAAAAAAGTGATGGGGACGAAGCAGTAGCTACAGATACAGTCAAAAACGCAGTCAGCAATGATGATTCTACAGGTAAGCAATCAACGGTCGATAACACTACCCATGAACTTTCGGTCATTTCAATCATGCTTGGAATCCTAGGGATAATAGTAGGAGTTGGTTTGTTAATACGATTCAGGAAAGGAAGATAGCACAAAATGGAGGCAACAATCATAATTGGCGAAGCATTAATGTACCCTTCCTTTTCATTGTTAGTTGGATTTCTGGTTATCAATCTGATCCCGATTACTAACCGACCGGAGATTGTATTTCCTAAAATGCTACGGATATGCTGTATTGTTGGGCTAGCCATTTTTACTTTTGCACCAATCTTAAAATTAGTGATATTTTTAGCTGGAGATATGGGGATTCTTTTAACATTGAAATCGGTTTTAACGAACTTTGAGAGTGGGAGAGTATGGAGTTTTACTGCGGGACTTACATTATTTCTTCTAATTGGGCATACCGTGCCAGATTTCGAAAAGAAAAGAGGACTGATTGTCTTATCATTATTTACTATGGTTGGTCTGGCTATATTGGTCGGGATGTCAAGTCACGCCGGATCTTTAGTAGGGTGGTATGGAATTATCCTTCATTCTGTTCATTTTTTATCGATGGCAATTTGGTCGGGAATCCTGCTGCTAGTGGGATGGTTTTCCAAAGGAAAGACTGATTGGATTCAATCCTTCTTAACCTGGTTTTCCCCAGTGGCTTTTGCCTGTGTGGGAATAGCCATTTTTACTGGATTGACGATTATGCAATTAGTGATTGAATTTAAAGATTATCCGCAATCATGGCTGCTTCCTTATGGCCAAACGATTTTGATTAAACATTTGTTAATTATTCCCGTACTAGTTTTTGCAATAATTAACGGTGTGCTACTTAAACGGATGTTGAAAAGGAGGAATGATATCCGTGTTTTGTCGCGGTTAAGGGCAGAGGGAATTTTTATCCTGCTCATTTTTATGGTCACAGCTATCCTTGGAACGCTCTCCCCTCCACATATTATTCCAGAAACGCTAGCCACGGAGGAACCTTCAGAGCTAATGGAATTTATATTTTCTGGTCAAATTTTACCGGAGACTGTTTTACAGGTTCATTTTCAAGGTGCTTCAATCTTATTAGCATTACTAGCTTTAGGGTGTTTGCTGATGATGGTGTTTCTTTTTTTACGAAAAAAGCCGAGCTCTCTTGCGGTGTTATCAGGAAGCTTATTTGTAATTTTTAGCTATTTCAGTCTTATGCTTAGTGTTTAGGGAGAGTGGGTTCGATACAATGATGAATAAATCCTGGCTAGAAACCCATAAAACGTAAGAAAATGAATTGCCAAATTAATCAAAGTTGGTGAGAATCATGTATAATGGAAATAATAAAGGTCATAACAAAAACCTTCTGTTGTATAGAAAGTGGAGATTTTTTTCATACACTGCAAGTTTTTGCCTTTATATGGTCGTTTCATATTAGGAGGTGAGCGTCTTACTTTTTGAGTAGGACTCTTCATTGGACATAACAAATCTTATAATTATTGCAGTATTAATCGCAATAACCGCATTTTTTGTGGCATCGGAATTTGCCATCGTTAAGGTCCGTAGTAGTAGAATTGATCAACTACTGGCCGAAGGGAATAAAAAAGCAATTTCAGCAAAAAAAGTTATTACCCACTTAGATGAATATTTATCTGCCTGCCAATTAGGGATAACGATTACAGCATTAGGTATAGGTTGGCTAGGTGAACCAACGTTTGAGGATTTGATGCATCCTGTGTTTGAAAGATTAACGCTAAATGAATCAGTCGAGGGTCTTATTTCATTTGGAATTGCCTTTGCTATTATCACATTTTTACATGTGGTGGTTGGCGAACTATCTCCAAAAACCTTTGCGATTCAAAAAGCAGAGGCTATCGCTTTGAATTTTTCCAAACCTTTAATTTTGTTTTATAAAATTTTATTCCCATTTATTTGGTTGCTCAATACTTCAGCACGGATGTTCACGGGATTATTTGGACTAAAACCGGCTTCAGAGCATGAGCTTGCCCATAGCGAAGAGGAGCTGCGAATTATTTTATCGGAAAGCTTCGAGCAAGGGGAAATAAATCAGTCAGAGTACAGCTATGTTAACAATATTTTTGAATTTGATAATCGGTTAGCCAAAGAAATTATGGTTCCCCGGACAGAAATAATTGCTTTAGATAAAAGCTCTTCGCTAGAAGAAATGTTCGTTGTGATTAGTGAGGAGAAATTCACCCGATATCCCATTGTTGATGGCGATAAGGATAACATCATTGGGATGATCAATATTAAAGAGTTATTGACAGCTAGCTTAAATGTGGATATGGACAACTTCATTGTTGAGGATTTCATTAATCCAGTCATTAGGGTTATTGAGACGATTCCGATTCATGACCTTTTACTTAAAATGCAAAAAGAACGTACTCATATGGCCATCCTGTTAGATGAATACGGAGGAACTGCTGGTTTAGTTACGGTAGAAGATATTTTGGAAGAGATTGTTGGGGAAATTCGTGATGAGTTTGACAGTGATGAAATCCCGCTCATCCGAAAAGTGAACCCAAATCATTATTTATTCGATGCCAAAATATTAATTGAAGATGTCAATGATTTATTAGCCACTCATATTCCTGATGATGATGTTGATACGCTAGGTGGCTGGATATTGACCCAGAAATATGACGTTCAGTTAAATGACACCCTAGAGTTCGAAGGTTATGAATTTATTGTTAAAGAATTAGATGGGCATCATATTCTCTACATTGAAGTTTTGAAGAAAATTGATAAAGAAATAAATACATTAGAAGATGAAAAAACCGGTGAAGAGTAGACTTTCCCGGTTTTTTTTGTTTCTGGTTATTTGACCACTTTTATACCGGGTTTTTCTCCTTAAGAATACTTTGACTCGCTACCAAATAAGAAATTTTTATAGTGGTAACGAATTCCAAAGATTAGTCCCATTGCTAACATATTCCCCATTAGTGAACTGCCACCATAGCTGATGAATGGCAAGGGAATCCCTGTAATCGGTAACACTTGAATCGTCATTCCAATATTTTGAAAAACATGAAAAGTCAACATACTGATGACCCCAGCACATATATAAGCGTTAAAAGGCTCTTTTGAATCAAGCGCAGTTCGAGTGAGATGATAAATTAACAGAAAATATATCCCGATAACTAAACTACCGCCAACAAAGCCATATTCTTCCCCAATTACGCTGAAGATAAAGTCGGTATGACTTTCTGGTATGTAAACTTCTCGATCACCTAATCCCTTTCCAGTTATTAATCCTGAGCCAATCGCTTTAAGTGATTTATCGAGATGGTAGCCAGAGGTACTTTGGTGATTTGCCGGATCTAACCACGAATAAATTCTCTCAAATTGGTAGGGCCTTACCTTTAAATATTTTTCCAGAATCTCCGGAGCCCAAATAACAAAATACATAATCGTTCCAGCCAGGATGGTTCCTGTTCCGTAAATTAAGGTAATAATTTTCCAGGAGATTCCAGAAACGAGCAGTATGCCAGTAAAAATTGCGATAATAACCAGAGAGGTACCTAAATCAGGCTGAAGCATAATTAGCCCTAGGGGAACAGCAGTTGTCGCAGCCATTTTAAAAAATAAGTACCAATCAGTCCGTAACGTTTTATCCAAATAGTGACTATTGTGAGTATATATAACTTTGCTTAACGCGAGAATCACGAAAGTTTTTACAAATTCGGAGGGTTGAATGGAACCAATCCCAGGGATGATAAACCAGCTTTTTGCCCCATTTCTAACTGGAGCGATTGCTTCAGGAGCAATTACCAAAAGAACTAATAGGAAAAGCCCGAATCCGTATATATACCACGAAAGCCTTTTGTACTGATCGGAATCAAACTGCATGACCGTAATAATAATAAAAATGCCTACAACATACCAAAAAATTTGCTTTAGTAAAAAATTCTCAACATATTGCCCAGAAGTTTGAGCACTATATATCGCTGCACAACTAACGATAAATAATAGTAGTAAAAGGAGGCTTAGTGTCCAATCGACTTTGTCGGCTGGCTTTTTAGGGACTGCCAATGAA
>CALCRD010000060.1 GCA_937894355.1 uncultured Bacillus sp. | reverse complement strand
TTCACTTCGATGTTGACTTATCGTAGGGAGGTAAAATCCAAAAGCCGATTTTACTCGAGGGGCGGAAGTTCACTAGACGCTAGGCGCTGGAGCTAGACACTAATCTAGTTCAAAAAGCTTTCTTAACTGTAAATATTTAAATTATGCTTGATTCCTTTTTTGTTTGCTTCAATAAAAGTAGCTTCTTTTCGCGAATTAATTCACAAAAAGCCTATTAGGAATTCCTAGTATGCTATTATACCATGGTTATTTTCTCCTAATGAGAAAACTTCCTCCAAGCTCTCCTATAAATTATCAAACTTTTCAATAATTATCAAACATTTATCAAGGAAATGAGCTATTTGAACCTTTTTTTGCGGACGGCTTCGTTCATTGTGTTTCAGATGCCTACGAGACCAAAAAACATCCTATCTTTAAAGAAAAGGATGCTCTCGGTCAATGTTTCTATTTTTTATAAAGTAAAGTTCCGACATTGGGAGTTTTTCTGCTATCAAATCTTCGATGAATCTAAGACCAGTGATCAGGTTGACTTAAAGTAGCTGGTAACTTGGTATTTCTGTCACCTTTAGCTGAGTTAATTTGTGCTTGGGTTAGAAAGATACTTCCTGTTAGGTTAGCACCACTTATATCAGCGTCTCTAAGGTCGGCACCGATTAGATCGGTCGATCTCATGTCTGCTTCTCTGAGATCAGCGGCTATTAATATTGCTCCCCGTAAGTTAGCACCTTTAAGGTCAACTCCTCTTAGCTTTGCAGCAATCAGGTCTCTCCCCCTACTCAATACTTTTTCTATTTTGGGAGTTCTATTTTTCTTAAATGACACTTTTCCTCGTACTAGTTCACTAGTTTTGACAAGTAAATCATTTATCATTGCTCTATGTGCTGGGACATTAAGTTCAATGATAGCTTTTGGACTTAAATTAGTGAGTTGCTCAGTTTCCATTAGGGCATTCTGTAAATCTTGAAAAATCGGTTTGGCCTCTTCTAAACTAAGGGCTTCAGATAAATATCGTAGTATTTCTTGTAGTTGCTGAATGATTGGAAATACTCTAAACATTTCCTTTGCTATTGCTGGATGCTCTCGCCAATCTTTTCCATCAAAGGTAGCTTGGGAGACTTTTTGCCCTGCGCCAAAGCATTCATACACAGCACAGCCCCGAAATCCGATTTTCCTGAGATTATGATGCACACCACATCGAAAATCAGAGTTCAGGTTTGAACATGGAGTACCGCCTTCTTTATCGATTGCAAAATCAGCTGATTTCGCATAGGGCAAGGCAATACAGCACAAACCAAAACAATTTTCACAATCTGCACTATAATGATTTTTGCTTCCGTTTTGCAGCAATTGATTAGACACTACTTGCACTTCCTTTAAAGTTGAACTAAATATTTATCCATTTCACCAATATTGGTGTGATGCTTTACTTTCATTTCTTTTAAGAATGCTTCTGTCTCGGGCTGTATACTGTACGCCATTGCTTCGTCAATTTTGCGAGCGACCCACGCTTGACCTTTGTTGAGGAGAACTAGTTTCTCCTTTAGTGTTTCAAGTGCGATTACTTTATCAACAAAAGCTCCAACTTTCATACTTGGTTCGCCACCTTCACGCAAAATTGATTTATAAAGGCCGGCACAACTCCAAGCTTCGTCTTTTTTCAGCTGTTTATACTGAGCATCCAATTCCTTTGATGGGTAATTCTTTAGTAAATGAGTCGCCGTCCCCACCCCGGCACGTTCTGCCTCAAGTAATGCATTCAAAAGATCAATTAATGGTAGCTTTTCACCCATTTTCCAAACCCCCATATTATTCAAATTTTTTTGGTCCGATCAGCAATTTATATGAATTTTCACTAGTTCTCACATTCTACAAATATTTTTAGGTGTCTTTATCTAGAAGAGCTTTTTCACCCGTCTAATTTGTCCGATATGAGTATCAATATGATCAATGGAATGTTTAAAAATCTCTTTAAAAGTGAGTTGTCCAGCTTGATTGTGTTTCCCAATTCGCAAATAATCTCGTTCTGTTAAATGGTGCAGAATAGGTAGAAAACTTTCTCGCATAGATTTGAATAGTTGTAGATACAATTGATGATCTATATGTTGTGAATGTAAACGGATTGTCCACAGATCCTGGTCGAAGGCAGTCAGGACCGGATTATCCTCTGATAAAACAGCTTTCATTCTGTGGATATGCACCAATTCCGCATCCGAAATATGAATGATAATTTCTCTAATGCTCCAGCTTTTTTCGGATGGTTTAAAAAGTAGTTGTTCTTCTGAAAGTCCTTCAATTTCTTTAAGAATCTTAAAGTACCCTTGTTTGTATTGTTCAATTAATTGTTCCATTTAAAATCCATCCTTTGCCAATTATTTTATCATACTTTTATGTCAGCAATTAAAATAAATACTATATGACTTATCATTTGATAACCTATTCATTGCCCAAATAATCACTCTTAAAAGAGTTTTCAACCACATAAATTATATGCAATCTGTGCATCTTATATGTTTAGGAAATAGAATCATGAATACTCCCCCCACCTAAGCAAGCTTTGAGAACGGGGTTTCTAACTGGATCGAACTCAAAGAATGGAACGATTTTTCGGGTGAGAATCTTCAAATTTGATAAGGAAACTGTAAAAATTGATGATTTCTTTGTTAAAGCTGCTCTTTTCTTATGATTTCGGCAATTAATTTGAAGATGTTCGAAGGTTTTAGGCAATATGTTCGATTTTCTTGGAGTTATGTCCGACTTTACTGGAGTTATGTCCGACTTTTTGGCGTAAATGTCCGACTTTACTGGGGTTATGTCCGACTTTGCTAGGGTAATGTCCGACTTCCGGGGTTAAATGTCCGACTTTACCGGAGTTATGTCCGACTTCCGGGGTTAAATGTCCGACTTCGCTAGGGTAATGTCCGACTTCCGAGGTTAAATGTCCGACTTTACCGGGGTTATGTCCGACTATCAGCGTAAATGTCCGACTTTTTGATTATATGTCCGACTTACCCCTGACACGTCCACAACTCTTCATCGTAATTTCCGATGTTAACCCTGATGCCTCTGGTTTGAAATTTATTATCTTGAGGAAATTGGCTGTGTCGCCTTCAAATGTGAAGAAAGATGATCTGTTTTCATCGTTAAAAATCATCAAATATGGTTCTTCTTGACCAGAAAAGAAGATTGTTACTTCATCTACCTGGTCGTTAAACCATTGATTTTCCACTACTATATTAGGCTCTAAAGGAACTCTTATCATAAATCCTTTATTTGGGATGGGGTTGTATTTAACAAATATGCCTGTTATTCCTTCAAGAAATTTTTTCACCTCTTGTTGCGAATCAGGATTCGGTTGAACATTCATAATTACTTTGCCTTTATTTATATCAAAGATTTCTATTTGTCTGTTATTTTGGGCTAAAGCATATATGGAAATAAAGTGAAAAATAATAATCCATGATAATACCTTTTTCTTCACTGGAACCACCTCAGGAGATATTATCCCCAAAAAAACTCCCCTGATGAATGCTATTGTTCTTTTAAATCACGCCACGCCCGATTACAGAAATCGAGCCTTTTGAGCAAACAAAAAATCCACTACTCTGTTATTTCCCAAAGTAGTGGATTTCCACAAAAACAAGCTATTAAAAAATAGATTTCCCCAGTGGTTCCGCACTGTTTTGCTGTTTCCCATGATCAATATTCATACTCAATAATCCTGATTTCATCGCTATTTTCCTTAGAAATGTATTATACATAAATGGTGATTTAAGCTGCTTCAACTTTATATTTACCCGAAGTTTATAAGTATTTTTATCATATTCCGCAATGATATGATCAGGTCGACGTTGTATTGCATTTGCTAGAGCATAGGCGCTCCGAAACGAATAGCTTAATCCTTCAGCCGAACTAGGGCTAATCCAGCCAGCAGCCTCCCCAATCAATGCGACATTTTCATTGCCAAGATAAATTTGCTCCAGTTTTTCAGGCCTCAATAAATATGAACCAGTTCTCTTTACACATGGTCCAAACTCAAACCCTCGCGAAATAAGCTTTTTCTTCAACATCTTGAATTTTTCATATGGTTGATCCTTTGGCATAACTGCTGTGCCTAAAATAAGCAAATCATCCTTTGGAATGGTCCATGAATAAAAATCAGTAATATCCTCATCAAAGATTGATGAAAAATACGGTAAACTACTATCCATTTTATAATATTCTTGAATGGTAATATAAGTCTTTGGGGTTGGTGAATCTAATGATAGCTTTCTTCTTACAGTTGAAAAAGCCCCATCCGCACCCACTAGAAGTTTTGTGTAAATAGTACGTTCTTTTCCTTGTTGGGTATATTGCACCTTAATCGTATCATTGACCTTTTCAAAACTCTTAAGGACTGCCCCAAACATTGCTGTAACCTCAGGTGGAATGAGTGAAACTAACCATTTATCAAATTTCTCCCGATTAACATTAATATAGTGACGTTGATAATACTGTTCGATATTGTTCTGGATATCGATCGTTCTCACCGTAAATAGCTGAGGACCGACTAATATCTCTTGAGGTATCCCCAGACCAAACTTTGCCAACATCTTCTGTGCATCCGGAGCAATTAATCCTCCACAGCTTTTTTCAGAATTACATGTAGAATTCATGTCGAGCAGTTGTCTTTTATCGATTATTAGTATGTTTAATTTTTTTCCAAGCAATCTGGCTAAAGTGGCGCCAGCAGGTCCAGCACCAACAATCACGATATCGTACATCACAGTTTTGCCTCCGTATCAGCGCTTACTTTGTAATTTCTTCACTTCTGTATTCTAAAATATCACCTGGTTGACAATCCAAAGCCTTACATATCGCCTCTAATGTTGAAAATCGAATAGCTTTTGCCTTTCCATTTTTCAAGATAGAAAGGTTAGCCATTGTTATTCCAACCCTCTCCGAAAGTTCGGTTACACTCATTTTCCTCTTAGCTAGCATCACATCAATATTGATTATAATTGCCATTGTCATCACCTCAGACTATTAAGTCATTTTCCGATTTTATATCGATCGCTTCTTGCAAAAGTCTCTGAAGAACCGCAGCGAATACCGCGATTACCATTGAAGCAAAAATCGGAACCGTTCCAAATATCACCAGACCTGGGGCATCATCCAGCTCTGCTACGAGAAAAACAAATGGCTCAATTACCACATACAAACCACTGATTATTATTGCACAGAATTTAATCTTCTTTAGAGCCTTAACAGACAATTCAGAGAATGCTTGGTTCTTGTCAATATATCCCAAAAGTTTAAAAGCCTGGTACAATGCACCGAAAAACGGGATCATTGATAAATACATTCCTATTACAATGGGATATAGCATATAGGCATAATCTGGATTTGCTGGATTATTAACTAAACTAATCACCCCATATATACCCAAAGCAAGAGCTGGGATTCCTATAAAAAATAAAGCTATCTTTAAAAAGAGTGTTGAACCTCGTTTCATAAAAAGCACCTCGCATATTTTTATTTATATTTTGAATTTTAACAGCTAATTTATCGTTTATCAATAAATTCTTATCAATAATAGCTATATTTTTATTGCAGTTTAGAACTTCCCCATTTACAATCGATCCTTTTTTCAAACAACACTTAAAGGACGAAACCCTAAAGATTTCGTCCTCAAAATATCCAGCTAATCGATCTCATTTTTTCCTCAACTAAGCAATTTTCAGTTTTGCCTTTCCGATTTTTTAAGTCTTCCCTAGTAAATGATGGCAGCTTACTTCGAACCACCGACCCATAACTACATGTTAAAAAGAATCCCTTAGCGATCTTCTCCAGCTAAATGTATAGCCAATTTTTTTACAAATGGTCATATAGTGCATGAGTGTTAGTAAAACGATTCCACCATTCAAACCAATAATGACCCCACCCATCTGGAATTGATAGGCTGAACCTAAGAAATACATCAAGGAAAACTCAATAAGTGTCGCCCAAACTGTATGTATAAAGGCGTCCTTAATTAAACCAAGCCCGATTAAATAGGCCTGCATCGGAATTACAAAAAAGTGAAATAAGAAAAATGGCCAAAGCATTTGTAAATACCAGGCTGCTGCGTTTGAATGAAAAAAGAGATTAGTTAATTGGTCTGCAAAATAATATATAAACGCCACGGAAGCTGTCCCATAAATAAATGTGACAATTAAAACATTTTGTAATAACGATTGGAGCCTCGAATAATCATGGTTTGCATAGGCCTTGGAAACCGTCGGAATCAACACAATTAGTAAAGAGTGAGCAATAAACCCTGGGAAAAATCCAATCGTCATGGCGATCCCTGCCAATAATCCAAATTGCGCGGTGGCAACGGATTCACTTAATCCTGAATGAACCAAAGCCGCCTTAATAAGGAACGGCTGAATGGCATTAGTGAAGGCATTAAATATTCGTAAGGTTGTAGTCGGGATAGATACTTCCATTAAACTTTTTCGCACAGCCCTTCCGCTCATGCTCTTAAAAGGACGATTTTTAAGCTGCTGGAATTGAATATAGAACATATGGATTAAATACAAAAATACTACAAATTCACTTCCAACCAATGCGCATAAAGCAATTAACAACGAGACTTCCAATTTGAACTCGAAGAATTGAAATAAACCAACTAACAAGAGTAATTGAAGAATTTTTCGCAAAAAATTAGCAATAGCTATTTTACTCATTTGGTGCATTCCCATGAAATAGCCTCTGGCAATGGAAGAAAACGCGACTATCGGGATTAAAATGATTACTAACCATCGAATGCGCGGGTCGTATTTATCAAATACACTTATGAATGGCAAAATAACCATTGCCGCTAAAAACAATAAAGCTGTGAAAATGATGGCAAATTTTATGGCATGTTGGAGCATACTTCGATGATATTTGTCCTCTTTTTCAGCAATAAACTTAGAAATGGAAATAGGCATCTCAAAGCTTGATAATAAAAACACCAGAAAAACAGTTGGCAGAATGGTCATATAGAGTCCCATCCCATGTTCCCCAAGCTCTTTTGCTAAAATTACATTAACTAAAAACTCCACACATTCACTAAAAAAAGCAGCGAAGATTAACACCATTGTTCCCCGAAATAAGGTATTCATCCCATTCTCCTTACTATTCGTTTCTCCTTTACTAAATCTATGTGACAAGCACTAAGATTATTTGTAAAAAATTTTCAGGGCCACAGATATTAATTATTCCCGTTAGATCAATTAGCGGAGTTTTTTCCGGTTATTTGCAAAATAGTGCTCATTTTGGGGGTAATAAGCGGAGTTTTTCCAGTTATGCATAGAAAAATCACTAATTTTCAGGTTTTTCGAGTCAATAAGCGGAATCCCTCCGTCTATTGAGGCTATTTTTTACAAAAATCACTAATTAAGCGGAATTTGTCCGTCTATCTATCAAAAATAGAAAAACCTTAGTCCAAGCTGTTTCTCCAGCTCATCCTAAGGCTTCTTTCCAACACAATAACTAAACCACCAGCGCATGCTTAAACGCATAAATTACCGCCTGGGTTCTGTCCTGAACTCCTAATTTACTTAAGATATTACTAACATGCGTCTTAACCGTCTTCAAGGCAATAAACAGCTCATCGGCAATTTCCTGATTGGTTTTTCCTTGTGCCAATAAGAGTAAAATTTCCATTTCCCTACTTGTCAGTTCTTCATGAGGCATGGCGGTATGCTTCTCTCGCATTCTGGACATCATTTTTCCGGTTACTTCAGGTTCCAGAACTGATTGACCATGATATGTAGCTCGCACGGCATTGACAATTTCACTGGCCTTTGAGGTTTTCAGCATATAGCTTGTGGCCCCAGCTTCTAAAGCAGGATAGACTTTTTCATCATCTAAAAAACTAGTTACAATAATGATTTTTGCTTCCGGCCAACTCTCCATAATTTTTTTCGTGGCCTCAATACCATCCATTTCCTTCATAACTAAATCCATTAAAATAATATCAGGTCGTAAAGATAGAACCATCTCCGCGCCAGTTTTTCCGTTATCTGCCTCGCCGATTACCTCGATATCAGGCTGAGCGGATAAATAGGATGATACACCAATTCTCACCATCTCATGATCGTCGACAAACACTACTTTAATCATTACTATTTTCCTCCCTAATCTTCATTCGAGGTATTTTTACTTCCAGCCTAGTCCCTTTGTGTTTCAAACTAATGATCTTAATCGTTCCGCCTATTTCCACAGCTCTTTCATAAATATTTTGTAGACCATATGATCCAGCCTTCGTCTCCTCGACGTCAAATCCAACCCCATCATCAACCACACGTAAAATAATTAAATCATCCCGCTCAATCAAAAGCACTTCCAAAGATGATGCTTTGGCATGGCGTAACGTGTTGGAAACAGATTCCTGGAGAATCCGGAATAAATGATCCTCCACTCCCTTATCGAGTGGGAAAGTTTCAATTTTCCAAAGGATGTTCATTTGAACCTTTTGAGCAAGCTCATTTAATAGTTCTTCCATACCCTCTTGAAGCGTCTTTCCTTTCAAAGCAACCGGTC
>CALCRD010000059.1 GCA_937894355.1 uncultured Bacillus sp. | reverse complement strand
TATTGATACTTTCACTCCCGTTATTGGTGATTTCCCAATTCGTCTCTATTGAAGATTGCCCCTTGCGCAAAATATAGTATTTCTTTACCTCTACCCCTTTACTCTGTTCAGAAGGTAGCGACTTAACCAAGGCGGTAACCATATCATCATTTTGTGCAATTATTTCCGCTTCGTATGTCAGCTCGCGCCACAGATCAGAGATCGGTGTTACCCGATCTCGAAACAACCCTCCGCCTTTATCATTAGATTCACCAGTAAATTCAAGCCATGCAGGTTTATAAATAAGGCTTGAAACAACTCCACCTAAGCTAGGAGAATCGATTCTAAGTTTTATAAATTCATTTTCTAGAAATATTGAACGCTTTTCAATAGCTGTTGCAGCGAGTCCTGCTTGTTGTATAAAAAAACAAAATGCAACTAAGCACGTATATAACAAAATTCTTTTATGAGTCCCCAAGACATTTCACCCCATTTTTTTATAATATACGGCACATAAAGATATCATCAAACCAGGTTCCGTTCTCCTCAGTTTGGCCTTGGCCTCCTTTAAGCAGGAGCATGGCTGAGGTTGCATTCCAAGGAACTGTAAACGTACACTCAACAAAAGTCCAAACATCATTTTCTAAGTTTGGATATATATTAAGCATTGCTGAAGCTTCTGATCCTTGATCAGCCCATCCATCTTTATTCTGCCAACGAACGGTTAAATAATTATCCACTTTACCACCCGGTACGCGTTTAACCCAAACAGCTAGATAATAACGCTCACCAGGTTGCACAGCTATCCCTTTTATGTAACCACCGTTAACCTGATTTTTCCGCACGGCTATTGAACGCGTACCACTATGGGCTTCTTCATTATCCCAACGAAAGGTACATTCGCTATTAGGGAATCTATATGTTCCCCAGCCTGCAGGTATTGTTTCTACAGAACCTGCACCCTCAAAACTTCCATTGCTAATCAGGTTGGGCATTTCATCATATTCCTTACCTGCTAAAAAGAGTTGTGTTCCCGCCCACTCCGCAAGCTTTCGTCCTTGCCAATTCGAGGCTAGATCATTCCAGATCGCTTCGACCTCATCAAACCGATCTCTACTCTTATAAAACTTGCTAATTTCGGTAAAATTACGATCAATAGCTACGTCTACCGACGGAGTCTGACCAAGCGTTTTTTTATAAGAGTTAAAGTCCGCTGGCTTCTGGATTATTAAGGCTTCCTCTTCTTCAGTATAGGAAAATGAATTTTTCTCCTCAAGCTTTTCACATAGCTTTTTCGCGACCGCTATGGCCTTTTGAACATCTGCTTCGCTGTTTATACTTAGGGAGCACATTTCCCTTCTATAAACATCAACTAAAATGTTCAGTTTTGAAAACTCGAAACTTCTGGTAAGTAATTGAACCCGTTTTACAACGTTAGGTTGAATAGCCATCTGATTCGCCTGAGCTATCAATCCTGTTAATGTAGTAATGTCAGCTAACGAATACTCTGCAAGCTGTGTTTCCCTTTTCCAATCCGCCATGGGGAAATATGGATCTTCTTTACGGCTATAGACCTCTTCTATATGAGCAAAAAAACTTTTTACGGGATTACTTGCTTCAGCATATAAATTCAAGAAATAGTCATCTATTAACTCATCAATATCCGCATTAATATTCCACGCAAGATTGTTGAGAACATATTGTTTGGGCCCATCGAAAAACCAATTAGTGACAAAACTTTCAATCCATGCTCCTCGCAACCCATAATCTTTATATGCTTGCTGCCACTTTTCACCTAATACATGCGGATAATATCTAGGTACAATATACCCGGTTCCATAAAGGTAATCATAAGCCCCAATAACCTTTGTGTCAGCTTGTAGCCATGCCTTTACACTCTGATCGTCATTTCGAAACGGGTTCGCTATTTCGACGTATAAATTGGATTCCAATTTAATATTTTTGGGGGGAGTAGCAGCTTCACCATACGCGATAAAACCAACCAACTTATCTGGAAATTCCTTTTTAATGAAACAGGCAACTTTATTGTAAAAGGGGATATATTGATTTCCATATACCTCTTTTAGGGCCATGCAGTCCTGGCAATGGCAACCACCAGCTCCATCATTGACACCGAGCGAAATCCCCAAGGAGTCCGGGTTTTTGGCAAAATAATCCCTTGCCCTCTCAACGGCAATATCGGGTAGATCAGGATTAGAAATACATGGGTTCCAGGTCCCCCTTGAGCCATCTGGTGGTACAACTCTCTTCCCATTGATATACGGATAGTACTCTGGATGGTCTTTACCATAGATTTCTGGCGGAAAGATATTTCCTAAATTGTGTGTCGCAAGGACAGTCGTTCTCCAGCTTCGTTGATAACCGCCGTTTCCGCCATACATCCCTGCATTAGTAAAAGTAATAAATGACGGATTTTCGATATAATCAACATCTATGCCAATCACTAATTCATTATGCTTTGGCATGATTTCTCCCAGCTCGCCGGGCATAAACCAGCGATAGCCGATAAATTTATGCAAAAAATCATAAACTGCGTATCCCATACCTGCTTTATTCTTACTTACTATCGCTACGTTGTGAGCATCAACACTTTTAATTCTATAGCCATAACTTGACAGCTGCGAGAGATCATCAATTCCTTCTCGTTTGGCAAGTTTTGTAAGCCCAACATGAATTGTGTACCCTCCGCTATCTTCAGCAAAATCGTCATTTATTACTGGAACTGTCTTGCCAAGACTTTTCGCTAAAATTGAAGCTAAGAGGTTAGCTTCACCCATTCTTTCCATAGTAGCGCTAATAGTTAATTGACTTTGCACATTATTAATCTTAAAAACTGGCGCCGCCATAGCTATTGATTTATAGCCTAGCTCTTCTGTTTTATTAGATAAGACTTTATTGACGAATTCCTTAACTAATTTTAGAAAATCATCTATATCCTTGGTCCCCTTTTTGGGATAAATGCCAAAATTGCTACCTGTATATAACACATATCCGCTACCATACTTGTTTAAGAGAATCCTTGACGACTTTTCAGACCCAATTATATTTTGCCCCGTGGTAAATCCAGCGAGTCCAGTAATTTCTTTGTACCAGGAATAAGCATAGCTACCGTCTAGATGTTTGACAAGCGGCGAAGCTGGTTCCATTAATTTCGTGTTGTTATCAACTCCATAAGAATATTGACTCGCGCCAAGCCAACGAAACTTACTTAAGTCAAAAGGGTTATCCCCTTT
>CALCRD010000058.1 GCA_937894355.1 uncultured Bacillus sp. | reverse complement strand
CAGAAAAACGGCAAATAAAATCGGAAAATGGCAAACAAACCAGAAAAACGGCAAATAAAATTGAAAAATGGCAAATAAAATTTCCAAAATAGCAAATAAGAATCTCGGAGAAACCTTTTTATCAACAAAAACCCGGCAAAACCCACTAATTTTCTTTAAAAGAATCAAAAATTTACTGTAAATAACTAAAAGAGTGAATTTTTTTCAATAATTTCCCCATTTCCGTACACTTCGGCAAAACATTTCATTCAAATCATCCAAGTAGCTAACCATTCTAATGAATATCGAGTAGAACGAATGTGAATTCTAACGGTAGCGATTAACTACATCTTGGAGGTAACGCCATGTCTGTCTTTGTTTATCAAACCTTTGAAATAAAACAGGATAAATTCGAAGATGCCATAAATAATTTGCGAAAACTGAAATCTTATCGCAATGAGAACTTTGAACATGAGGTTGAGATTTTAACACCTATTTCTGGTGCAGACCATATCTATGCCCTTCTTTCGACTTATGAGGGTTTAGCAGAAATGGAATTACAGAATAAGAAGATGTTTGACGATGAAGAATACAAAAAGAATATAAGTGAATTTTTTTTAGAGAATATTGTCCAGGGCAGTATGCAGACGCAGTTGTACCGGACTTTAACCGGAATTAAGAAAGACTCAGATTCATAGGACTAATTAGATATTTTATGACAGGGACGACATTACATCACTTTCAATTTTGGGAGGAGGACGGAGTCGATTGGACTTTTTTATTCCAAGTAAAAGTTCCGGTAAGGGCAAGGGAAGTGAAAAAGCAAACTTAAAATGGTGGCAATTGTCCTTATTAGGTGTCGGCTGTACGATTGGCACTGGTTTTTTCCTGGGTTCGTCAATTGGGATTAAGGTAACTGGTCCGTCTATCGTCTTGTCATTTATCGTGGCGGCAATTGGGACCTATATCGTGTATGAATTGTTGGCCAAGATGACTGCCGAAGACCCTCAAGAAGGCTCCTTCTGCTACTATGCCGAAAAGGCTTATGGTCGCTGGGCTGGCTTTAGCTGTGGTTGGAATTATTGGTGTTCAAACATCCTTATTATGGGGAGCCAACTAATTGCTCTATCAATCTTGTCAAAATTCTGGTTCCCAGATGTTCAACTGTGGTTTTTTGCTGCCGGTTATGCAATTCTTTCCATTATAGTCGTATTAACCGGGAGTAATGGGTTTGATAGGGTAGAAAACATCCTTGCTATTATTAAAACTGCTGCTATTATCATGTTTATTATTATTGCTGGGGCCGCCCTATTTGGTTGGTTAGATGGGAATGTTGACCATCCAGGCCTTCCCAATTCAGCTTCGGGATTTTTTCCAAAGGGCTTTGCCGGCTTTTGGGCTTCACTTATTTATGCCTTTTACGCATATGGTGGAATAGAAGTCATCGGGCTTTTGGCAACTAGGTTAAAAAAGAAGCAAGATGCGCCAAAAGCAGGAATTATCATGTTAATTTTATTGGTGATTATTTATGTTATCTCGCTTGGGCTTGCTGTAACAATGGCTGAGCATGGGGAGTTTCATGAAAAAGAAAGTCCTTTTGTAACGGCACTCGAACACTATAAGCTGTCTTTTTTTCCTCATGTATTCAATGGGGCGATTATTATTGCCGGTTTTTCAACCATGACAGCCTCCTTATTTGGAGTTACCACACTTTTAGTCACTTTGGCAGATGCAGGTGATGCTCCAAGCTTATTCGCAAAAAAACTTAGAAAGTGGAAAAAGCTTCCCATCCATTCGCTGGGACTGGCAACAATTGGATTAGTAGCCTCGGTTATCACTGCGTTACTACTACCAGGGAAAATTTACGAGTACATAACGACAGCTGCTGGGATATTAATCTTATTTAATTGGTTGTTTATTATTTTGTCGGCACTCAAAATTTTGGAAGCGAAAATATGGGGAAAGCTTCTGGCTATTATCGGTATTGCCTTAATTCTTGGAGCAATAAGTGGAACATTGATTGAAAAAAGTCTTCGATTTGGCTTCTTTGTCAGCTTATTATTTGTGGCAATTATCGGTTTTGTAGCTTTTATCATGCAAAAAAAAGTCTGGCAGAAGCAGTTGGGTGGGTACTAAAAATTTTGTAGGGATTGAATACTAACCCAGTCTTAATAAATAATAGTTGCAAAAGATTGTTAGTTATAACAATTTCCAAGTCTAGGATAAAAAGTTAAGCCCTTCAAGGATATTTGGAGGGTTTTTTCTATGGAAAAAGCAAGAGTTGGATTAAAATATAGTTGTAAGAAATAAGTATTTTGTGAAACAAAAGGATAAGTATTGACGTCAATAAGTATAAGGATTATATTAGTTCTTTATGTATCAAATTTGTAATATATTTCTAGAATTCTTCATTGATTGTTCATATTAACCAGTTATAATAATACTAGATATAAGTCGAAAATTGCTTTTGAAAGTCGGATTTTTCTTAAGTAATCATTATGTGCTTGAAAGTAGGTGTGAATTTGAAAAATATAATTCACAAAGGTCGAAATATTTCTAATAAATTTATTGGTTTTTTCTTAGTCGCAGTAATTCTCTTATGGATTAAAACCTATATCATTCAATTAACCCAGTTTGACTTGGGAATCGAAAATTTGTTGCAACAATTCCTGTTATTTATTAATCCGTTAGGATCTTCCTTGCTGTTTTTAGGTTTTGCCTTATTTTTTAAAGGAAGAAAAAAATATGGTTATCTGTTAGTCCTTGATTTGCTGCTATCCATACTTTTATACGCAAATGTACTGTATTATCGATTCTTCTCTGATTTTATAACATTGCCAACGATATTTCAGACGCAAAATTTTGGAGATGTTAGTGGTAGTGTGGGAACGTTATTACATCCTTTAGATTTTTTGTTTTTCATAGATGTTATTGCGTTATTCGTAATGTATTCATTTCGTTTTGTGAAAATAGAAGTAGTAGAGATCAACCGTCGTAGTGTAATTGCTGTGATTTTAGTTGCACTAGGTATTTCAAGTGCAAATTTAGCTTTAGCTGAAACAGATCGCCCTCAATTACTTACCAGAGGATTTGACCGAAATTATATTGTGAAATATTTGGGGATGTATAATTACACGATTTATGATGCGGTTCAAAGTACAAAAGCTTCTGCACAAAGGGTTATGGCTGACAGTAACGACATTACCGAAGTCATAAACTTTACAACATCTAATTATGCTAAGCCAAACCCTACTTATTTTGGGGCTGGAAAAGGCATGAATGTTATATATTTACATCTTGAATCTCTTCAAAGTTTTATTATTGATTATGAGTTACAGGGTGAGGAAGTAACACCATTTTTAAACTCATTAACCAAAGAGAAAAACACAATGTATTTTGATAACTTCTTCCATCAAACAGCCCAAGGTAAAACGGCTGACGCTGAATTTATGTTGGAAAATTCATTATATGGTTTACCATCAGGTTCGGCATTTACTACTAAAGGTTTAAACACTTATCAATCTGCTCCTGCTATTTTAGGTCAAAAAGGTTATACATCAGCAGTGTTCCACGGTAATTCAGGTAGTTTTTGGAATCGTAATGAAATTTATAAATCGTTCGGGTATAACAAGTTTTTTGATTCAGAAAACTTTGAAATGAACCCAGAAGACCTTGCGGAATATGGGCTAATGGACAAACCGTTCTTTGAGGAATCGATTCCATTATTGGAGGAATTGCCTCAACCTTTTTACACAAAATTCATTACTGTTTCGAATCATTTTCCGTATCCAATTGCAGAAGAACTTACAACAATTGCACCACATACCACTGGGGATCATTCTGTTGATTCGTACTTCCAGACAGCTCGTTATGCTGACGAAGCTTTAGAGCAATTCTTTGCATACTTAAAGAAGTCTGGTTTAATTAATAATTCGATTATTATTATGTATGGTGACCATTATGGGATTTCTGAAAACCATAATAAAGCAATGGAACAAGTTCTTGGAAAAGAAATTACGCCATTTGAAAGTTCAGGATTACAAAGAGTGCCGTTATTCATTCGTGTTCCAGGGATTGAAGGTGGAGTAAACCATGAATACGGTGGCCAAATAGATATTCTTCCAACCCTACTGCATTTATTAGGCGAGGAAACGAAAGATTATGTTCAATTCGGAACCGATCTATTATCTGAAATGCATGATGATTTAGTTCCCTTCCGAAATGGAGAATTCGTCAGTTCAACGGTCACCTTAACTAAGGGGAAATTCTATGACTCAAGAACTGGACTAGAGTTGGCAGAGGAACAGCTTGATGCGGCTAAGAATTTTCAAGAAATTGTCGAACAGAAATTAGCTCTATCAGATGAAGTAGTGATTGGGGATCTATTGCGTTTTTACACCCCTGAAAACTTTATTCCAGTCGACCCTACAGTTTACAACTATAATGACCTTGAAGATGAAGAATCTGCAGAGGAATAAAAAAATAGTAAATACTCAGAAATCCTGTGTTAATCGCAGGATTTTTTTTATTTAAATTTATTTTAATAAGAACACAATCTAGTAGGTGTTGGTAATTTAGAATCTTTCTTAAAAATAGTAGAGTTGACAAAATATTAAATCAATGATAAAAGTGAAGTAATAATCTGAATATTTTTAATGTTGAGGGGTTCCTATGAGTAATGTATATGATTTAGCAGAATTCAAAAAACGGAAAAAACAGCAAAAGTTGATTAATTTTTATCAAAAGTACAAAAGTATTAATCCTTTAATCTCTATCTCCATAACATTTACCATGATTTGGATGTTCTTTTCATTAAAGTCTGCCCTCCTTATTTTGGGAGTAATCGTATTGGTTCCGGTAATTTTTAGTAAAAATAAGGAGCAGGAAGAGGTTCAGACTAACTCAGTTACCTATTCTTCAATTTCCAAGCATCACTAAAAAAAGTATAAAAACACATTTTTGATAAAATCCTGTGTCGATTCGCAGGGTTTTTTTGTTTTATATAGGCTCTTTTCTCAAACATTGTTGCTTTTTAAGATGAGAATGTAGTGATTAGACAGTAAAACAGCAAACATTTATGAGAAAAGAGCTGCAAATTTACTTTCAAGCTACAAAATAGCTGATATAACGTTAAAATCGGGTTTAAGATTTTAACAACAAACTTTACGAAAACAGCCTTTATATAAAAGCAGACAAGGGTTAGTGATTCGAAAAAAATATTAGAATAGCTTACAAAAAAGAAAGCAAACTAAAATTGTGGGTGCCGATAATGAGAAGCATATAAATAATACTGAAATTTTTTTAAAGCCTATTTATTAAGTTGGCATCCTTTATGAAATCAAACAACACGGGGGTGGTGAAAAAATGGCGAAAAATAAGAATAACCAATTTAAGAAAAATAAAAATGCTAAACAAAAGGCAGATGTAGAATTGGCCAAAGATGATGGGCTTGAAAAAGTGGCGTTAAGAGCTCAGGAAAAGTCAAAATAAATA
>CALCRD010000057.1 GCA_937894355.1 uncultured Bacillus sp. | reverse complement strand
GTCGATGGGCTATAAGTTCATACGCCGCTGACCAAGGCGCTTGCGCTTTTCTTATCTTATGCTGCGCTACTTTACTAGATTGGGGGATTTTGCTTGGAAAAGAAATTAATTTTAATAGACGGAAATAGTATTGCTTATCGAGCCTTTTTCGCGTTGCCATTATTAAATAATAATAAAGGTGTACATACCAATGCCATTTACGGCTTTACAATGATCCTGATGAAAATCATCGAGGATGAGAAACCAACTCATATTATGGTTGCCTTTGATGCTGGAAAAACAACTTTTCGCCATAAGACGTTTACTGAATATAAAGGTGGTAGGCAAAAGACTCCACCAGAATTGTCAGAACAGTTTCCTTTTATTCATGAATTATTAGATGCATATGGAATATCTCGTTATCAGTTGGAAAACTATGAAGCGGACGATATTATTGGAACATTGACCCGTCAGGCAGAGTTAGATGGTTTTGAAGTAAAGGTTATTTCTGGAGATAAGGATTTAACCCAATTGAGTTCGGAACAGACGACAGTCTGCATTACCAGAAAAGGGATTACAGACATTGAAGAATATACACCAGACCATATTAAAGAAAAATATGGTTTAACCCCAGAGCAAATTATCGATATGAAGGGTTTAATGGGGGATGCTTCAGATAACATTCCTGGTGTTCCAGGCGTTGGTGAAAAAACAGCGATCAAGCTTCTAAAAGAGTTTAACACTTTAGAACAACTGCTTACTTCTATAGAAAAGGTAAGTGGTAACAAATTAAAAGAAAAATTATCAGAATTTAAAGACCAAGCAATTATGAGTAAAGAGCTGGCGACCATTTTTACCGAGGTACCTGTTGAATTTCAGTTATCGGAAATCGAGTATGAGGGACCACAACAAGACAAGGTTATCAGTTTGTTTAAAGAACTCGAATTTCAATCTTTATTAGATCGGATGGGAACAGGTCTAATTGAGGATACATCTGTGGAATTGGAACCACTGGAATTTCAAGTTGTTGAAGACGTTTCGGACGATATTCTTGTGGATGAAACGGCCCTATATGTTGAGATACTTGATGAGAATTACCATCGTGCAGAAATAGTTGGCTTTTCTTTGGCTAATGAAAAGGGTATTTACTTTATTTCAACAGAGAATGCGCTTAAATCCAGGGAATTTAAAAAGTGGGCGGAAGATGAAAATAAACGAAAAACCGTTTATGATGCTAAACGCTCCGTTGTTTCGTTAAGACATCACAATATTGATTTACGGGGTATTAATTTTGACTTATTAATTGCTTCTTATATTATTAATCCGGCTGAAGCCGTTGATGATATTGCCACGATTGCAAAAAGGTACGGTTATCATAATGTTCAAGCGGATGAAGGTTTTTACGGTAAGGGCGTAAAGCGACAAATCCCTGATGAGAAAAAGCTGGCAGAGCATTTGGTACGAAAAGCAGTAGCGATTCGAACATTAACAGATAAGATTGTCGAAGAATTAACGGAAAACCAGCAATTAGAATTATTTACTGAGTTGGAAATGCCTTTGTCGTTGATATTAGCCCAAATGGAGTATCAAGGTGTAAAAGTTGATGTTAATCGACTTCAAAAAATGGGAGAAGAAAATAATGCCCGGCTCGCAGAATTAGAGAGTAATATTCATCGATTGGCAGCTGAGGAGTTTAATATTAATTCACCGAAGCAATTAGGAGTCATTTTGTTTGAGAAACTAGGATTACAGGCAATTAAAAAAACCAAAACAGGCTATTCAACTTCAGCTGATGTTCTTGAGAAACTACAAAATGATCATGAGATTATTGATAAAATTCTCCATTACCGTCAATTAGGAAAATTGCAGTCTACCTACATCGAAGGTTTGTTAAAGGTTGTGAATCCAAATACCCATAAAGTCCATACTAGATTTAATCAGGCTCTTACCCAAACTGGTCGGCTTAGTTCCACAGATCCCAACCTGCAAAACATACCGATTCGGTTAGCAGAGGGCAGGAAAATTAGACAAGCTTTTGTTGCTTCTGAAAAAGACTGGGTTATTTTTGCCTCAGATTACTCGCAAATTGAGCTAAGAGTTTTAGCACATATTGCTGAAGATGAAAAACTGATTGAAGCATTTAAAAATGGACTTGATATCCATACGCAAACGGCAATGGATGTTTTTCATGTAGAAAAAGAGCAAGTTACTTCCAATATGCGGAGACAGGCAAAAGCGGTTAACTTTGGGATTATTTATGGTATTAGTGATTATGGATTGTCGCAAAACCTTGGTATTACAAGGAAGGAAGCAGGGAAGTTTATTGATCGCTATTTGGAAAGCTATCCAAAAGTAAAGGATTACATGGAGGATATCGTCAAGGATGCCAAAGAAAAGGGCTATGTTTCCACATTGCTTCAGCGGAGAAGATACATTCCGGAAATAACTAGCCGAAATTTTAATATTCGAAGCTTTGCTGAGAGGACCGCTATGAACACACCAATTCAAGGTAGTGCAGCAGATATAATTAAAAAAGCAATGATTGATATGGCTGAAAGATTAAAAACTGAAGGCGTTAGAGCCAAATTATTACTTCAGGTGCACGATGAATTGATTTTTGAAGCCCCTAAAGAAGAAATTGAAATACTGAAAAGAATAGTTCCCGATGTTATGGAAAATACAATCCAGTTGAATGTCCCCTTAAAAGTAGACTACGCCTACGGACCAACCTGGTATGATGCCAAATAGAAAGGTGGGAGCAGGTTGCCAGAATTACCTGAGGTTGAAACGATAAAGCGGACTTTGGAAACCCTGATCCTAGGAAAACAAATACAAAGTGTTTCGGTATTTTGGCCGAAAATCGTTAAACAACCAGATGAAGTAATCCAATTTCAGGATGCTCTAAAAGGACAAACTTTTTTTAAGATGGCTAGAAGAGGGAAATTCCTGATTTTTTATACAAACGATTATGCGCTTGTTTCCCATTTAAGAATGGAGGGGAAATACGGTCTCTTTTCTGGAGATACCCCACTTGAAAAGCACACTCATATAATCTTCCATTTTACTGACGGAACTGAGCTGCGTTATAAAGATGTCCGGAAATTTGGGACCATGCATTTATTTTCTAAGGGGACAGAATTTTTGGAACCTCCATTATCAAATTTGGGTCCAGAGCCGTTCTCTGAAGAATTTACATTTGAATACTTAAAGGGAAAATTAAAGAACACAAATAGAAAAATAAAGCCACTACTGCTAGATCAAACAGTGTTTGTGGGTCTAGGTAACATCTATGTCGATGAGTCACTTTTTCGGTCAGGAATCCATCCGGAAAGACTAGCATCGTCTTTATCCACTGAAGAAATCAAAGGGATACATCAAGAAGTAATTGCAACTTTGATGGAAGCAGTCTCTAAAGGGGGCAGTACCATAAGATCTTATGTTAATTCTCAAGGTCAAATTGGTATGTTTCAATTAGAGTTGTTTGTGTACGGAAAAAAAGCTGAGCCATGCCCCAAATGTGGAACTCAGTTAGAAAAAATTAAAGTTGGCGGACGAGGAACTCATTTTTGTCCGGCCTGCCAAAAAATAAAATAATAACGTTAATTCCATAGCCCTGCTCATTTAACAATGGATAGGCTCCTTCCATATACTATCATAGCGATTGACAGGAAGGAGCACTATACATGGCGCATACGATCTCACTTTTTCTGCTAGCTTTTGCTGTCAGTCTTGACAGTTTTAGTGTTGGACTCACATATGGGTTGAGGAAAGTGCGCATTCCCTTAAAATCAATTTTGATTATTTCATGTTGTTCAGCCGTAGTACTAATTTTGGCAATGGTTGTGGGGCATTTTTTCGAGCAACTTTTCTCAACCGAAGTAGCAGAAAGAACCGGGGGATTAATCTTAATCCTTCTAGGGGCATGGATTTTGTTTCAATTCTTTCGGCCAGATAAGATGAAAGAATTATCAGTAAATGACACTACAATTCTTAATTTTGAAATTAAATCTCTTGGTGTTGTCATTCATATTTTGCGAAAACCGATGTCGGCGGATTTTGATCGTTCCGGAGCAATTACCGGAATTGAAGCTCTTTTATTAGGCTTAGCTTTGTCACTCGACGCTTTTGGTGCTGGTATTGGAGCTGCAATGCTAAGTTTTTCACCACTTTTTCTAGCGCTATCGGTGGCTATTATGAGTTCATTATTCGTTTTTATGGGGATGAAATTGGGAGTATTATTTGCTCATTATCAATGGGTTCAAAAATTTTCCTTTCTTCCAGGTTTAATCTTAATCGTAATTGGAATTTGTAAATTGTAGAAAATGTAGCTTATGTGAAGAAAGGAAGTTAAAAGTATGTCACATATAATTGGTTTAACCGGGGGAATTGCCAGCGGGAAAAGTACCGTTTCAAATATATTAAAGGAGCTTTCGATTCCTGTCATTGATGCAGATGAGGAAGCTCGTTTAGCGGTTAACAAAGGTGAAAAGGCCTATAATGATATTGTTGCCTATTTTGGAGAGGAAATCCTTACGGAAGATGGTTCGATTGATCGACCAAAATTAGGAGGTATTATTTTTCCAAATCCAGAAAAAAGAGCGGTATTAAACAGTATTGTTCACCCGGCAGTTCGAGAAAAAATGCAACAAAAGAAAGAGCAATATATTTCTTTAGGGGAGCGAATCATCGTATTAGATATTCCGCTTTTGTTTGAAAGTAAACTAACGCAGTTGATTGATAAAGTGATTGTTGTCTATGTAGACGAGCAAACGCAGCTGGAGCGATTAATGAGCCGAAATGGTTATACTATTGAAGAGGCTAAATCAAGAATTGCATCACAATTACCATTAAAAGATAAGCGTAATTGGGCTGATTATGTGATTGATAATAACGGCTCAATAGCAGAAACTAGGAAACAATTGCTCGACATTTTACGCAAATTTAGCATATAAGTATAATGAAAATAAGGAAAAACCCTAAAGGAGCCGTGGCTCCTTTTCTTTTAATGTTTTATTACAAACATATATAACTCGACAAATGGAAAAACTTCAACTTTCCTTCAAATTAATGCTCACAAAAGCCAGAGTATATGTTATACTAATTACAAAATTACGCTATATAAAGTATAACATATTGCGGAAGGAGCCGTAACATGAAGACAAAAGTTGCGATTAATGGATTTGGAAGAATAGGAAGAATGGTATTTAGAAAGGCAATTCTAGAAAATGATATCGAAGTAGTAGCCATCAATGCCAGCTATCCGGCACAAACTTTGGCACACCTAATTAAATATGACACCACTCATGGGAAATTTCCAGGCGAGGTTATTGCTAACGAAGATTCACTAACTGTTAATGGAAAACATGTTCAATTATATGCAAACCGTGATCCAAGAGAATTACCTTGGGGTACACTAGGAATCGATATTGTTATCGAAGCAACTGGTAAATTCAATTCACGTGATAAAGCATGTCTCCATTTAGAAGCTGGAGCTAAAAAGGTAATCTTAACTGCACCTGGAAAAAATGAAGATGTTACTATTGTAATGGGTGTAAATGATGATAAATTAGTAATTGAAGAACATGATATTATTTCAAATGCATCGTGTACAACAAATTGTTTAGCACCTGTAGTGAAAGTTCTTGATGAGCAATTTGGTATTATCAATGGATTAATGACAACAGTACATGCATATACAAATGATCAAAAGAATATCGACAATCCACATAAAGATTTACGTCGTGCTCGTGCTTGCGCTCAATCAATTATTCCGACAACAACTGGTGCTGCTAAGGCGTTATCATTAGTGTTACCGCAAATGGCTGGTAAGTTACACGGAATGTCATTACGTGTTCCAACACCAAATGTTTCATTGGTGGATTTAGTTGTGGACTTAAAGCGTGATGTTACTGCTGAAGAAATCAATTCTGCATTTATGACTGCTGCTGCTGGTCCATTAAAAGGTATTTTAGACATTACTTTAGAACCACTAGTTTCGATTGATTTCACAACAAACGAAAATTCTGCTATCGTTGATGGACTTTCAACAATGGTAATTGATGATAATAAAGTAAAAGTACTTGCTTGGTATGATAATGAATGGGGTTATTCTTGCCGCGTTGTTGATCTACTTAAACATGTAGCAACTGCTTTAGAAAATAGCAGAGAAAAAGTGACTAACTAATTTTAGTGTAAAACAATAAAAAAAAGCTGCTTACCAATCAAGTTGGTAAGCAGCTTTTTTTTAGGCTCTTTTCTCAAACATTGTTGCTTTTAAGATGAGAATGAAGAGATTTGACAGTAAAGCAGCAAACATTTATGAGAAAAGAGCTTGCAAATTAACTTTCAAGCTACAAATTAGCTGATTTCTAGTTAAAATCGGGTTTAAGATTTTAACAACAAACTTTACGAAAACAGCCTTTTCTTTGATTGAATCTTAAACGATTAGCAAATAATAAGTTGGTTCAAGATATGTGATACTGATCCTGCATTATAAACAGGAAAAACATTATATTACTATATTGCAAAAACAATTTAAACATCGTATACTAATCCTCGTGAACTTCTTGAATTAGGGCAATTTTACTACTTAAAGGGTTAGGACCTCTTTGGACTAACTTTCCCCCGTGGTAGTGAGAAAGCTTATGTTAAACGGAATTTCATGCAAAATGGTAATAGGGGGAAAAGAATATGGAAACAATGGGTCGTCATGTAATCTCAGAATTATGGGGTTGCGATTTTGAAAAATTAAACTGTATGGATTATATTGAAAAAACTTTTGTTGAAGCAGCTTTGAAATCTGGTGCCGAAATTCGTGAGGTTGCATTCCATAAATTTGCGCCCCAAGGTGTGAGTGGTGTGGTGATCATCTCAGAATCCCATCTTACCATCCATAGCTTCCCAGAACATGGTTATGCTAGCATCGATGTATATACATGTGGTGACTTAAATCCTAATATCGCTGCAGATTATATTGCCGATTCATTAGGTGCTCAAACTCGTGAAAATATTGAGATTCCTCGCGGGATGGGTCCTGTGCATGTTTCTCAAGCAAAAATCCTTTAATACAAACGTATTGTCCGAGGTGTATACTTTATACACCTCTTTTTTTATGGCTCTTTTCTCAAACATTGTTGCTTTTAAAGATGAGAATGAAGAGATTAGACAGTAAAACAGCAAACATTTATGAGAAAAGAGCTTGCAAATTTACTTTCAAGCTGCAAAATAGTTGATATCGAGTTAAAATCGGGTTTAGGATTTTAATCACGTTAAAATCGGGTTTAAGATTTTAACAACAAACTTTACGAAAACAGCCTTTTTTATTTATATCTCTCCGAATACTTGTCCTTGCAACGTGTTTTTA
This sequence comes from uncultured Bacillus sp., assembly GCA_937894355.1. Classification (GTDB taxonomy): domain Bacteria; phylum Bacillota; class Bacilli; order Bacillales; family Cytobacillaceae; genus Bacillus_BU. Next base: position 326 of record CALCRD010000057.1, on the reverse strand, counting down.
ATAAGATAGAGTTGGAAGCATTTTATATAATGCTAAATTTTAAAATACACATGAGGAATTGGAGAGCTGATCTATGAAATGCCCTTCATGCCAATATCATAATACACGAGTGCTCGATTCTCGTCCTGTAGAAGATGGAAAGTCAATTCGTCGCAGACGAGAATGTGATCAATGCGGATATCGTTTTACTACCTTTGAAAAGGTCGAAGAAATTCCGCTCATTGTTGTGAAAAAAGAAGGCACAAGAGAAGAGTTTAATCGAGAAAAAATTTTAAGAGGGCTTATTAAAGCTTGTGAAAAACGGCCTGTCGCTTTGAAGGAATTAC
>CALCRD010000056.1 GCA_937894355.1 uncultured Bacillus sp. | reverse complement strand
TGTCAAACGTTAAAGCGAAAATTGATGATATCCCCATCTTGCACCGAATACTCTTTCCCCTCCAAGCGAAAAAGGCCCTTTTCTCTTAGTTTCGCCATACTACCATGTTCGAGTAGATCGGAATAGGCAACAACTTCTGCCCGGATAAAGCCCCGTTCGATATCGGAATGAATCTTCCCGGCCGCCTTTTTTGCTGCCGTATTTTGATTTATCGTCCAGGCTTTAACCTCATCCTCACCCACGGTAAAAAAGGAGATTAGGCCCAGACACCTGTAAACCATCCGTGCCAACCGATCTACCCCAGGTTCGGTGATACCCAGATCTTCCATGAAAATTACCCGATCCTCTGCGGATAATTGGGCAATCTCCTCTTCCAGTCGGGCGGAGACCTCCAGAATAGGTAAACCTTTTCCCTCAAGTTCAGCTAGGAATTCTTCCTTACCGGGAAAACCGGTTTTAAACCCTTCCTCATCAAGGTTTAAAACGACCATTAATGGTTTTAAAGTTAAAAACTGAAAGCCCCTTAACAATTCCTCTTCATCGGTAGTAAAAGAAAGGTTATTCAATCGCCCTTCATTCTCTAGCTCTACCTGGCACCGGGTTAGGAGCTCCAACTCGAGCTCATCTTCTTTCTTTTTCTTCACATTCAGGCGTTCAATCCGTTTCTCAATAACCTCCCAATCAGCAAAGAGCAATTCGGCGTGGATCTTTTCTAAATCCCGCCGAGGATTAATCTCCCCAAGGATGTGGGGGAATCCGTCGCGAAAAACCTGAATCACTGCTACTAGAGCATCTACATTACGCACCGCTGTTAAAAACGGATTCGACCCTTTCTTTTGATCTTCACCCATATTAAGCCCGGGTAGATCTGTCAGATCAATCTGGGCAAAGGTAGTCTTCTTGGGTTTAAACATCTCCGATAGATAGACGATCCGCGGATCCGGTACTTTGGCCGCACCTACAGTTGCATCCTTTCCACCGAGACTGCCACCCTCCTTGATTCCGGTCAATAATCTAAATAATGTAGTCTTTCCCGATCCGGGTAACCCAACTAAGCCAATCTTCATTCTTCCTCTTCCTTTACTGATCCTTCTTTCACTTTTTCTATTCAAGGCCCCATTCATCGTGAACTGAAAAAGTGTGATATTTTAATTCTAACACAATTTTTAATATGTACCACCAATAATCATGAAAACGTTACAGCTAGTGTAAAATTAAGTTCGCAATTTCATAAAAGGAGCCATCGGGACTCCGAAATGGTAAGTTGCTGCGTTTGCGAGTTGCAGAAGTCCGTCCGCCTTAGATAGCTCTTATCTTAGGCGGACGGATTTGGGTCGGAGCGCCGGAACTACCCAGATTTATACAATGCGGAGCGGAGCCTGCAACTCGTTGTTATGCGATGGACCGTCGGAATTACTTTCAATTAAATATTAATTGCTTTTTCAACTGCTTTCATTGCATGTATGTAAGTTGTATCAAAGACTGGTACTTTTGAATCTTCCTGCTTGATTAACAAAGGAATCTCTGTACAACCTAGAATTATTCCTTCCGCACCCATTGATATTAATTCCTCAATAATTCTTTTATATTCTTCTTTCGATTCTTCCCTAATTTCCCCAAGACATAATTCATTAAATATTACCTGATGGACTATATCCCTGTCCTTTGGTTTGGGTATTAAAACTTGAACCCCTTTTTTCTCAAGTCTGGATTTATAAAAATCTTCTTCCATTGTCTGTCGGGTTCCAAGCAATCCGACCCTTTCTATGTTTTCACGTAATACTTTTTCTGCAGTTGCATCAGCAATATGTATTAATTCAATTTTGATTCCATCCTTAATTTGTTCGAAAAGCTTATGCATAGTATTAGTGCATAAAAGGATAAAATCTGCTCCACCATTTTCTAAAACCTTGGCGGTATTTATCAATACCTGACCTATTTTGTCCCACTCATTCGTTCTCATAAAGGGTTCTATTTCCCCAAAATCAACACTATATAATAGGCATTTCCCTGAATGGAGCCCTCCCATTCTTGAATTGATTTCTTCGTTGATTAAACGATAGTATTCCACTGTGGATTCCCAGCTCATGCCTCCAATTAGCCCAATTGTTTCCATTACTTCTTCCTCCAATACATACTATAACCAAGGATGGTAGCCTCTTTCTTTCGCTTCAACTACTATAATTGGTCCAAAGATATTTTTGCCGCTTTTCTCACTTCAATATTTTGATCTAGTATTGCATTTTCCAAGACCATCCTCACTATTGGGGTTGATATTCCGACTTGTCCAATACTTCTTGCCGCCTCCCACCTGATTGCTGGTTGGGTATGGGTTTTAAGCATTTTTACTAGCGGTTCAATCACTTCCCTATGTTTAAATGCACTTAAGGCTCTAATAACTTTCCATGTAGTTACCTCATTACCTGAATATTTCTCAAGTACTTCCAGTAATACTGGTAACGGACTCATATAATGACTTTTACTCACAATTCCTCCAATTGCATCAATTGCCTGCTGGGTCTCAAAACTATCCCCATTTTCAACTATCTTGATCAAGTACGGAATGGCCGATTTACCTATCTTAATCAAGGTTCTAGCGGCTAAATCTCTGGCTAATGGATAACTTCTCTTTTCGAAATATTTTTTTGGTAATTCTTTTTCTTGATTATTGCCGATCTTTCCAAGTAGCTGGATCAGCGGCTTTACCTCCGGTTCTCCCATTTTCCCTAATGCTTCGGAAACTGCAATCCTCGAATATAATGATTTTTCTGTTTGCAAATGTTTACAGAGCTCCGGTATCATTTCTGTTGCCTTTTTATTACCCATCAAAATTGCTCCAATGGTTCTGCTTTTTGGGTTGCTACTATTTAAGAGTTTAGCTAATTCTTCAATCGGAGAACCTTCATGTTGTTTAATTTCAGTCTCCGATACCTGCCCACGCTTTTGTCTATTATGTTTTTTTAGTTCTTCCATATTTTCCTTCCGAATTCTAGCGGCCACTATAGCCGCTTCATTGCGTCCGATGTCAGATAACGTCTGCCGATTACCGACGGACAAGCCGGGCGCGACCGCGCTTAGGTCCATGGATGTGGGCATGTAAACTTCGTGATTTGACTTCTTCGATTTGTCATCATGATCCACTCTCCGTGCCCCGCCAGCGGTAATCGTGCTGTTATGTTAAGTTACAAAGCCTCAGCCCGGCTCATTATTGTAATACTTAAAAAACCTTATGGTTTCCAACAAATCATCCTCATCTTTATAGATTTCCATTTCCTTACCTAACGCTATCGCAAAATCCACGTAACCGCTTGCTTTCGCTGTAACAATATTATGATCTACAATCACGTTTTCATCTTTATAATTTTCCGTTTCGAATTCAGTAAACTCATTCACAGGTAATGAAGTGGTATATCTCTTCCCTTTTAGAACACCTGCTTTTGCCAAATGGACTGGGGAAGAACAAATCGCCCCTATAACCACATCTCTCTCATTTAATTCCCTTAGAAACCTGTACAATTTTCCCGTTTCTTTAACCGCATCAGGGTTACCTCCAGGTATAATAAGCAGATCCATTTCTTCGATGTTCAATTCATCGATCGTCATATGTGGAAGTGAAATAAACCCCTCAAAAGAGCCAACAACCTCTTTATTCATCCCAACAGTTATTACTTCCCCTTTTGTTTTAAGTAGGTAACAGGCAAGAACAACCTCAAATTGAGCGAAACCATCGTAAATTAGGACATAGGCTCTAATATTTTCCACCTCCATTTGCTTATATTAGTTATTTCACATAACGTGGGCCGGGTTTGCGACGCCGAGACCCTTAGTGCGACTGCACATAGGGTCCCAGGTGTGGTGCGGGTTTCTCCATGATGCGACTTCCTGATTTGGCATCTTGATTTAACTTTCCGCACCCTTGCGCAAACCCTGCTGTTATAAGATGTGGCGACCTCTTATGCATTTCTTAACTTTAGATTATGCTTATTCTGGAAGCTAGTCAAACTTGTTAAAGAAATAGGTCACGTCATCATCATAAGTACTATTTGTTTTTTCGCCACCAGCTTTTTCATATACTGCACTAGCAGCTGTATTATGTTTCTGTGTAAACCAAATAGAACCTGCAAATGCCTGTCAGCTTACAAAGATTCTTTATCCAGTAAGAATTTGAAATCCGATGCCCTGTTTCTGATATTGTGGAAGTACTCCTACTTCATGAATATATAACATATTACCTTTATTATCTAAACGATTTAATTCATATCCGTAACCAAAGCCAATAATTTGTTTCTCTTGAATACATGCAAAAATCCAATTCATTGGATTTGAAAGAAATAGCCTTGCATTTTCTTCAAAAATAAAGCCGTTTCGAAAATCATTTTCCATTTTTGTAAGACAAGTTGTAGATCTGAAAGACACAGTTTTCTGAATTCTCTTTTTGGAGTCATCTTACTCCTCCCATGACATATAAAATTCCTCAATTCTTTTATACAAGTGTGGCTGAATTAAGGGATATGTTAAGCTTTCAGGTATATTGTCAAATAGTTTAACTTCACCAATTTCAAAGTCTGGTAATTCATCAATGTATTCTACATCTGAATAGAATAATTGCCCAAAGGATTCAGTCTCATCCTTAGCTACTGAATATATACAAACTGGAGTAATAGTGTAATTCTTTGCTCCTGTTTCTTCAGTCAACTCTCTTGAAGCTGTAAAATTTATACTCTCATTTCCCTCCCTATGTCCACCTGGAATTTCCCAAGTTAACCTTTCCTTATGCCTTACGAATATCCATTTCTCCTTATATCTTGCCATAATAACCGCAAATTGAAGTTTGCTATCTTCAACTGTATTTAATCCATAAAAATTTACCTTTAGCATAAAAATAACTCCTTGTCCTTTACGTTTTTACATTATACAATTTCCCAAAATTCTGCTTTCACAAATAAGACCACGAAGAGCAACCCCGATATCGCCATATCTTATAACGTGCGCCGGGTTTGCGAAGTCCCTGAGGCATAGAATGCTTGCATTTTCTTGACGAAGGGATTTAGCGAACGCAGTGAGCGGCGCAAAC
>CALCRD010000055.1 GCA_937894355.1 uncultured Bacillus sp. | reverse complement strand
AATAAAAAATATAATGTTGCCATCTCATAAAGTTGTGCTACCCCACCTTTTTGTATTTTTAAAAAGATTCATACTAACCTTATGAACTTAATCCTTAGACATTGCTCCGGTGCGATGAAAGGAAAACACTAGATTACTAGATTTATCATTAAATTTGTACCGCATCAATGCCGTTACCATGCCCTTTTGGCATTTTAGGGTCAAAGAGTTCTACTTTTGGTAATGGCTTGACAGCAAATTCAGTCATCTTCTCTTTTCTTAAAATACCATTTGCCGTAATACGTGCAGACTCTAAAATAATAGGTAATCCACTTCCTGGATGCGTACCTCCTCCTACTAGCCAGCAATGATCTAACTCTTCAAATTTATTATGAGGACGGAATGTTAGCATTTGTGTTAACTGATGTCCTAGATTAAAGGTCGCCCCTTTATATACATCCATTTCCTCTTCCCAACCTCTTGGTGAAATCATTTTTTCTTCTTCAATATATTGCGCAAGATTGTCAACCCCAAGTTTCTGTTCAAGCATTCCTATTAACATATCACGATAGTCTTTTTCACATTTCTCCCATTCGATATTACTAAAGTTATTCGGTACAGGTGCAAGAATATATAGCGTTGATTTCCCTTGTGGTGCAACTGTTGGATCAGTCACAACAGCATTTTGGATATAAATGGAAGGGTCATCTGATAATATTTTGGCATTCGTAATATCTTCCACATTTTGACGATAGTCCTCAGCAAACCAAATTGTATGGTGTGGCAAATCAAATGTTTTATTGACACCTAGATATAACATAAATGTTGAACAAGAGTATTTTTTCTTGTCTAACTTTTCCTTCGAATATTTTTTTAGTACACCTGGTTCTACTAGATTCGTCATGGCATGAGCAAAGTCTCCGTTAATAATGACATCATCAGCCGCAACTTTTTCACCATTTTCTAAAATAACACCTCTTACTTTACGTCCATCTAACCATAATTTTGATACACCAGTGCCTGTAAAAATTTCTCCATTATTTTCACGTACAACTTTAGCCATCGCTTGTGTCAACTTGTTCAAGCCACCTTTAACATGATAAACCCCATAGGCATGCTCAATATAAGAGAGAATCGAAAAGGCACCTGGACTTTCCCAAGGAGACATACCAAGATATTTCGCTTGGAAAGTAAATGCAAGCTGTAATTCTTCTTGTTTATAATAACGCGATAATGTATCAATTAAAGATTTACCGACTTCTAGCTCTCCTAATGCTTTTAAAACCTTTGGTTGAAGTAAATCTGTAAAGCGATTCATACTCGTTTGTAAAACAGGGGCTAATTTTTCTAATTTGCGATTTGTTTCCTTCATATATCGCTCATAGCTTCCTTCATTTCCCGGGAAAAGCTCATTCATTTGGCGAATCATTTCGTTTCTGTCACGTGTCATTTTAATTTTTTTATCACTAAAAATCAGCTCATACATAGGATTCAAGTCAATTAGCTCTATGTAATCATGAATATTTCTTCCAGTAAGTTCAAAAATCTCTTCTACAATATATAGCATATTTAAAAATGTAGGACCCATATCAAACTTGTATTCGCCTAGCTGTATTTCGCTCGTTCTCCCACCAATATAATTCTTTTTCTCAAATACTTTTACATTGAAACCCTTTGCAGTTAGCAACATCGCTGATGCTAACCCACCCGGGCCAGCTCCGATAATAATGATTTCTTTGTTCTTTTTCATCATAAAACCTCCCTATATCCTTAGTTAGCTAGTATTTGCAAAGTTGTTTTAAATGGTCATGTTCTTGTATAAGTAATCCAGTTTTATATTATACAAGAATTCTACAACAAGTATACAACTGCTGTACAAAAATTTGCAAATAATAAAGAAGCTAAAAAATGCAAAAAAATATCCTGAACAAAAGCTTGTACAACACAAGCTTCATTCAAGATATTGTTGTTTATGATTTTACAGTTTCCGTTGAGGATGCATGCTCGGTTTTCCAAAGAGGTAACCTTGAAAAAGTTGATAACCATTTTCCTTTAACCATTCAAAATCCGCTCTGCTCTCAATACCTTCTGCTAACGGAATCGCATTCACTTCAAAGGCCTTCGCTAAAAACTGCTTGGCTACTGCTTGCTTTTCACTATTTCCGCTAACACCTTGAACATATTTGATGTCCAATTTCATATATTGAGGCTTTAAGTCTGCAAGCATTTCCAGCGTGTTGTACCCTTCACCAACATCATCCAAGGCATATTGAAAGCCCTTTTGCTTATAGTAATTGAGAATTGATTTTAGATGCTCAATGTCATCGACTTTGTCTGATTCGACTACTTCAAAAACAAACTGATTCGGATCAATGCCTAATTGATTTGCTAATTGTACCGTTGTTTGTAAACAAAACTCTGGGGAATAAATAGACGTGGGAATAAAGTTTATAAACGTCTTTTTCTTCAATACTGCTGAATAGCTCACTGCCGCCATTCTACATATGCGATCTAGAGCATATAACCGTCCACGACTTCTCGCTGCAGTAAAAATTTCATTAGGATAGATTAGAGAACCATCCTCTCTTGGAAACCTAGATAATATTTCATAAGCATAAATTTCTTCATTTGCATCGATAATCGGTTGAGAGAAGCTAATAACAGATTTCTTCCTGATTACTTCATCAATCCACTTCATCTCTAAAATCGGCTCGATTTCTGTAATAGGTTGCCACGTTCTATTGTCAAAACGAAAATAAACTTGCGCTAAATCCATATAATCATGGCAAAAATCAACAACTCCCTGACGCCTGACTCTTGAATAATAAAAAAATCATCCTTTACCGAAATCAACAAGCCTCTTCTTTTAAAATAATTGACTACCTTTTCCATCAGTGATAGATTTTGTTGTCCCTT
>CALCRD010000054.1 GCA_937894355.1 uncultured Bacillus sp. | reverse complement strand
ATTATTTTAAATAAAATCACCTCATAAGAAAGGTGACTTAATCATTATATAACTATATTCTTATATTATGATTTATTGTTTTAAATTGCAACAGATATTTGCCCAATTTGGAAATTTTGCTGAAAAGAAAATAAGTACCATTTATATCTCCAGGCCGTATATAGAGCTGCTTTACAATAAGGACAACTAAATGTCCCTTTGCGGTTAGCTATTAGCTAATGGAAACAACCTCGTAAGCTTAGTTACGAGGTTGTTATTATTAAACTTTTCAGTTTGATATCGTTCTTTTGTGTTTAGGATCAGGTGTTGGCTCTATTACTATTGGTAAGGAATTCCGTCTTTTAGAACAAAAGCAGTTTTACTTTCCACACCTGTAGCAGATATAGACTTTATACCATATGTGTATACTTTACTCTTATTTGCATTAGTATCTACATAAATAGTATTACCTTGTGTGTTATAAACCACGTCCACTATATTTTTAACGTCTTCATATGAACCTTCTTTTGTTCCATCAAATCGATATATTACATATTTCCTTGGTTGAGTACTATTTTCATCTGTAATTGTAAGCTTCATGCCGAAAGACTCTTTACTCAATTTAACATCAGTTGGACATAAAGGTATTGCAGAGTCTTTCCAATAAATTGAAGGTGTTAAAGCTTTATAATTGTATAGTTGCTGATTTAGATAAGAAGCATGTCCAAGAGCGTTATTGTTAATACTTCTTAGAGAAAAATGCATTTGTCCTTGAACATTATTATTTTCTCTGTTGGCGATTACTTGGCTGATAAGCTCCGTCTTATTTTTCCATGTAGTATCAGAATCATTTCCAACTTTATGATTGGCCATGCCAATATATAGATTAACAGGATGGACTTTTGCGTACGTTTGAACTTCTCTTCCCCACCAATCTAATAAAACCGAGTAATTTGCTGCTTTATGATTTCTAGACCAATAGATTTGAGGCGCAATATAATCGATACTACCATCTTTAATCCACTGTCTTGTATCAGCATAAAGATCATCGTAGTTACTCATTCCATTCGTGTTACTACCAGTAGAATCTTGCTTTTTGTTTCGCCAAATTCCAAACGGAGATATTCCGTATTGAACATGTGGTTTAATTGCCTTAATGTTTGCATAAACCTTTTTTACTAATTGATTAACATTATTTCTGCGCCAGTCTTCAATATTATTGAATGAGCCGCCATACTTTTTAAAAGTTTGTTGATCTTGAAAAGTCTCTCCTTTTATTTTATAAGGATAGAAGTAATCATCCATATGTACAGCGTCGATATCATAGTTGCTTACTAATTCTTCTATGGTTGATAATAAGTAATTTTGAACTTCCGGCAAACCAGGATCTAAATAGTATTGTTTACCGTATTTCACTACCCAATTAGAATTTTTACGGGCTACATTATCGGCAGCAAGATTAGACAAAGTTTGCGATGGCATCGTGACCCTATATGGGTTTACCCAAGCATGAAGTTCTAATCCTCGCTTATGTGCTTCGTCCAGCATTATTTGCAATGGATCAAAACCCGGATTGGTCCCTTGTGTCTTGCCTGTTATATACGATGACCATGGAGCAAGCTTAGATGGGTACAGTGCATCATTTAATGGCTTAACTTGAAAAATAACTGTATTAAAGTTATTAGCTTTTAATTTGTCTAAAGTACTTTGAACCCATTGAGTATATTGGGTTTTACTCATACCTGCCTTCATATCAATATTAGAAACTGTTGCAATCCAGGCTGCACGCATTTCATTTTGAGGTAGTGAATTAGCTGTAGCCTTTTGATTTGTAAAACCAGGGATAAGTAAAAGTAAAACAAAAAAAGTTACTAAGCACTTTCCAAAAAAATTTTTAAACATAAATATTGAAATCTCTCCTTTTAATTCTCAGCTATTCAAACCTAGCTGTTACTATAACCTAAGTAAATACCATTTCAGCCTATTCTATAAAAGTAGGAACTGATTTATCCTTCTAAATTTTGTCGGCAGACCCCCTATTGGTAATTTCAATTGTTTGCGAAGCTCGTTGGAAAATTTTATTCTGTTTCTTCGCTTACTATATAATACCACAAATACCCAATTATTCTCTCCTCACTGGTAATTTCCATTACAATCATTTGGTCAATTGTTAAGTTTGTGTGATAAAGTGGACCATAAAAAGATTAATTATTTTGGAAAGCGAATCTTCAACTAACGCACCCCGTTAGTT
>CALCRD010000053.1 GCA_937894355.1 uncultured Bacillus sp. | reverse complement strand
AAATACCCCAGGATTTTCTCCACAGAATTTTCGATAGACATATTATTTGTTTCGATGATAATTTCCGGTTCACACGGGGCTTGATAAGGGGAAGTGATACCTGTAAAATCAGCAATTTCTCCTTTTCTGGCCTTTTGATACAAGCCTTTCGGGTCACGGCTTTCGCAAACATTGATTGGACAGTTTAAGTAGATTTCAATAAACTCATCCTGCTCAAACATTTTCCGAACTGACTCTCTGTCCTCAAAATAGGGAGAAATAAATGCTGCCGAAACAATCTGGCCACTATCCACAAAAAGCTTCGCTACTTCGCCAATCCGCCGAATATTCTCTGTCCGATCCTCTTTTCCAAAGCCTAAATCGTTGTTAAGTCCATGACGAATATTATCTCCGTCTAAGACATAGCTTCGAAATCCGAGCTGATACAACTTTTGATCGACTGCATTGGCCAAAGTCGATTTACCAGAACCAGATAATCCTGTGAACCATAGAACACAGCTCTTATGTCCGTTCAACAGGTACCGGTCCTTTTTAGTAATATTTGTACTATGCCAAGTAATATTTTTGTTATTTCCCATCATTTTCTACTGCACCCTTAAATTTTTTAAATACTCATCCTGCAAGCCTTGAATTAAGATTTCCACTACTTCTGGACGACTAAATTCCTTTGGTGGATGTTCACCGTTTTTTAGCATTCCTCGTACCTTGGTACCTGATAAAATAACTCTGTCGGGAAATTCGTGCGGACATGTTTTTTCCGAGGCCATGTTCTCGCATTTTTTACAATAAAAGCTGTGTTCAAAAAACAATGGCGTAATCCCTAGCTCCTGTTCTTTAAAATAGCTGAATATTTTTTGGGCATCATACGTCCCGTAATAATTACCTACTCCAGCGTGATCTCTCCCCACTATAAAATGAGTACAGCCGTAATTTTTCCGAACAATGGCGTGAAATATCGCTTCTCTTGGACCAGCATAACGCATGGCTGCAGGGAAAACAGACAGGAATACCCGTTCTTTAGGATAATAGTTATCTAGTAATACCTGATAGCTTTTCATGCGAATCTCACTAGGAATATCATCCGCTTTTGTCTCTCCTACCAATGGATTTAAGAACAGACCGTCCACCAATTCCAAAGCTGTTTTTTGAATATATTCATGGGCACGGTGCACTGGATTCCTCGTTTGGAAACCTACGACCGTTTTCCAGCCTAACTTTGTGAACATTTCCCTTGTTTTAGCAGGTTCTAAATAATAGCTGGCAAACTGCTTTTTCTCTGGATATCTCATTAAAGTGATCGGACCAGCTAGGTAAACCGCTTCCCGGTCATACAGCTTTTTAATACCCGGATGTGCTGGGTCAGTTGTGCGATACACCATTTTAGCTTCTAATTTTTTATCTGGAACAAACTTCTCAACAACCTTCATTACGCCTAAAATTGTGCCATCATGACTTAAATTAATCGTCTCTCCTAGTTCAAGTTCATCCGCCTTATTTTTACTAATAGCTAATGTAATAGGAATTGACCAGGGAAGACCATTTGCTAGCCTCATTTGCCCGACGACAGAATCATAATCTGCTTGATTCATAAAACCTTGCAAGGGGCTATAGGCACCATTTGCGATAAGCTCAAAATCACTACATTCCGTTTGATCCAGCTCTACACATTTTCGTGAACCATCTATTTTAGTTAAGCGCTTAATTCGGCTTATTAATTTGCCACCATGCGGAACGCTCAAATTGGCATGCGGGTTACTTTGACTCACATTACTTCCTCCTTAATAACTACTCCTCATTAATAACCGGATGATTCGTTAAATGAAGACCACATTCTGTCTTTGTTTGTCCCGCCCACCGTCCGGACCGCTGATCATCAGAACCCGAGACTCGCTGCGTACAAGTTGCACATCCGATACTTGGATATCCCTGATCATGAAGCGGATTATAATCCAGCTGATGCAATTTTGTATAATTCAAAACATCTTCCCACGTCCAATGTATCAACGGGCAAATTTTTATATTATGGAATTTTTCGTCTTTATTGATATATTGGGTACTTTTTCTTGTGGGGGATTGCTCTCTTCTTAACCCGGAGATCCACGCTTTTGTTTCAGATAAAGCTTCGGTTAGGGGGACTACCTTCCGCATATGGCAGCAAAGATTAGGATTTTCCTTCCATAGTTCATCTCCATACCATTTTGCTTGAACATCCAACGACATCTTTGGTTTAATCATGTCAATTTGCAAAGAAGGATAGCGCTTTTTCACCTTATCAATTAACTCATAGGTCTCTGGAAAATGGAGTCCAGTATCTAGAAAAATAATTTTGGCGTTTTTTCTGATTTTATAAATTAAATCAATTAACACGATTCCCTCTGCTCCAAAGCTACACGAATAGACAATATCCTGGTTATATTCACGAAAGGCCCATTTTAGCACATCCAAATAATCGTGCTGGGCTTTGATTTCTCCCAAAACTCTTTGGTCATCCCATGTTTCATACGTTAATAATTCGGTCATTTTCATCCTCCCTCTCAGGTGCCTAATCACTTCACATTATCTAAAAACTCCAATGTGACGCATTCATTATTTAGCAATGTCAATCGGTTCATATTATTGAAATGACCATAATGAAAGTACGATAAAAGGGCTCTTATCCAACAACCATGACCAAATACTAAAATATTTCCAGCATCATAATATTTTTCTAAAAAAGAACAAACTCTATTACCTAAGTCCAGTACACTTTCTCCTAAAACCAGTTCGATTGGATTATTAATCCACGCATCCCCGTGCAAAGCCAATAACTTTTCCCTTGGCTCGCCTTCAAAAGGGCCAAAATCGAGTTCATCCAATAAGGGGTCAATTTCAGGTTGGTAGCCATAGGCATTCGCTGTTTGCTGAGTCCGCCTTAAAGAGCTCGCTAATACCAAGTCAATGGGTGCAAGATGGTTAAGGACAATCAGATTCTGTTCGATTTTTTGCTTATCACTCTCGGTGAGAAAGGAAATGGCAATATCCTTTCGGCCTTGTAACCAAGTATTCTTATTCCAAACAGTCGGCAGATGCCTAATTAAAGTAAGTTGCATTCATGATCCTCCAGATAAAATGTTTCACTCCTTAAGCCACAGCGCTGCGATTCTAACAAAATCACATCTTGAATTTTCACATTACCTAAATTTACATTTGCACCAATTTGATTGATAAAATACATTTGCTGTTTTGCTGTTGGAGCTTCAAAGATGATTTTCTGCGGATTAATATCCCTGATTAACTCTTTGATTAAGTCTGATTTTACATCGCCATTTTTTTCATAAATGCCTGCCGTACCTGAATCCCTACCTTCAGTAATCACATATTCACATCCCGCTTCAAGGAAAGCGGTTATTTCGCTCTTCCATTCAGATATGGAGATTTCCTTGTTCGGATTTTTAGACCCCACCTCGGCAATAACATGGAAATCCCTTTTTAATTTGGCAATAAGCGAAAGCCGTTCATCCATGGAAATTTCCAAGGTTCCATTAGAAACTTCAATCCATTCAATACCTAAACGGGATAAATACCGACAGTACTCCGGAATTTTATTTTGATAATAACTTTTTTCAAAAAGTGTGCCTCCGCAATATGGTTTCACTTTAAACTCCTTATAAAGGTCGACTTTACGCTTCAGGTTGGGAGTCACAAATGCCGAGCCAATTCCAATTTTTGCAATATCAATCATGCTATTGTAATCAGACAATATATTTTTAAGGTCCCCAATCGAAGTACCGAAATCAGCAATTGAAGTTAAACCATGGGTTCTCTGCCCTTTTGTCCTTTTAGGTATGTCTAAAAAATCCATTAGGGAAACGCCTCCTGTAATTTTCTAGGATAGATTATTCCAAAACTAGGTAAATGTTTACATATTGGCTTGCTTTCTGCGAATTTAGGCTTCTTCCTTTGTATAAATTAACCGTACCTTTCAAACAATAGAAAAGCTTTTATTATCTTAGTTAGGGGTGTACATGCAGTGTCAAAGCAAAAACCAAATGGTTTGACAATATTAGCAATAAGTTCCATCCCCATGATTCTTGTCTTAGGTAATTCGATGTTAATTCCTATCCTTCCAAAAATGAAAACAGAACTGGATGTCTCCCAATTTGAAATCAGTATGATTATTTCCGTGTTTTCAATTGCTGCAGCCATTGCCATTCCGATTTTAGGCTATTTATCTGATCGCTTCACACGAAAAGCGGTGATTATTCCTGCACTTATTTTGTACGGTAGTGGCGGGTTGCTTGCTGGAGCTGCTGCAGCTTGGTTTTCCAATGCTTACATCTGGATTCTCGCAGGAAGAGTCATGCAAGGTTTAGGAGCAGCAGGGACGGCACCCATTGCTATGGCATTAACAGGGGATATATTCAAAGGGGCCCAGCAAAGTAAGGTCCTCGGGTTAGTGGAAGCCTCTAATGGCTTTGGAAAGGTCATTAGCCCCATTCTTGGTGCGCTATTTGCTCTTTTGTTCTGGTACGCGGCTTTCTTCGCTTTCCCGATTTTTTGTCTAGTCTCCATCCTTCTGACTATTTTTTTTATAAAAGAAAAGAAAGCAGAGAAAGAGCCACCACCATTTGGGAAATATGTTAAAGGTCTTGTTTCGGTTTTTAAGACTGAGGGTCGGTGGTTGTTTGCCGCATATTTTACAGGTGCTACTTGTTTATTTACTCTGTTTGGGGTGCTGTTTTATATTTCTGATATTTTGGAAAAAGATCATCATATCGACGGCATCATAAAGGGCTGTATCCTCGCTATTCCGTTGCTATTTATGACCACCACTTCCTATGTAACCGGGAGTAGAATTGGAAAAAAAATGAGTCGGATGAAAAAGTTAATTATATTAGGCTTACTGCTTATGACGATTTCCTTTTCTTCATTGATTTTTTTTGAAAAATTAATTCCGTTTTTCTCAGTATTGGTCATTAGTAGTATCGGAACAGGACTAGTACTTCCATGTATCAATAGTTTTATTACTGGTTCGGTTCCTACTGATCGGCGCGGATTTGTCACTTCATTATATGGTTCGGTTCGTTTTTTAGGTGTGGCCATCGGTCCTCCGATTTTCTCAAAGTTAATGGACTGGTCCAGACCGGGAATGTTTTTAACGACAGCAGGTTTAACCTTATTTGCCGGATTACTTTGTATGTTTCTTATTCATGTTAAGAAACCGAAATCATCGGAAGATAGTGATACTTTATTTGAAAAATTACAGCTAACTTAGCAAAAACGACAAGGAGTTGTTTTTAATGCAAATATACTTCTCACCTGAAGTTATTTCACCGCAATTTCAAGTATTGAATGTGGTCGATACAAATAACCAAGCTGTTGGTAATGTTGCCTTTTTATTTGATGAGAAAAAATTATTTGTGTACGGAATTTTAGAAAAAGAAGGGGTTGGCGAGGATTTTAAAGATTTGGTAACCCCCTACTTAAAAGGATTGGCCAAAGCCAAAAAAGGGGTGGAAATTTATTCTTGCCTTTATGTAGGCGCCAAAAAAATCGATCTAAATGAGGAGAAATCTGAGGGATAGCTAGGGAGCGATTGTTCGTTGGGGACGGAAGGAAAGGCTAGCTGTCGGCAGCTAGCCTTCTGGGGGATGATCTATCGATTTAACAAACTGCCGACATAACGTAATAATTCATTTGCGGAGGTCGTGTTATAGCCGTGCTCATCGACCAATCGAGCAACCACATCATTGATTTTCTTCAGTTGCTGTTCATCTGGCGTTTTCGATGATGTGGTAATTTTCACAACGTCTTTTAAATCAGCAAATAATTTCTTCTGAATCGCTTCACGCAAACGGTCATGTGAATTGTAATCAAAGCGGCGACCTTTTCTAGCATAGGCAGAAATTCGGATTAAAATCTCCTCACGGAAGGCCTTTTTGGCATTTTCGGAAATCCCAATTTGCTCTTCGATTGAACGCATTAACTTTTCATCAGGATTAATTTCTTCCCCAGTCAGAACATCACGAATCTTGGCCTTATTGCAATAAGCCTCAACATTATCTAAGTAATTGTCCATCAAAGTCTTAGCAGATTCTTCATAAGAATAAACAAATGCCTTTTGAACTTCTTTCTTAGCGATATCATCATACTCTTTACGAGCTACGGAAATGAAGTTTAAATAACGTTCTTTTAACTCTGTTGTGATCGACGGATGTTGATCCAGTCCCTCTTTCAATGAACGCAACACATCAAGGGCGTTAATAGCTGGTATTTCCTTGCGAATAATCGTCGAAGAAATCCGGTTAATAACATAACGTGGGTCAATCCCACTCATACCTTCATCAGCAAATTCCTTCTTCAATTCGGCTAAGTCGGCTGAATTAAATCCTTCAACATTCTCACCATCATACAATCGCATTTTTTTGATTAAATCAATATCGCCTTTTTTCGGCTCTTTTAAACGGGTAAGAATCGAGAACATCGCAGCAACTTTTAAAGTATGTGGCGCAATATGAACATCAGAAACATCACTTTCCCGAATCATTTTTTCATAGATTTTTTCTTCTTGAGTAACTTTTAAATTGTAAGGAATTGGCATAACGATAATCCGTGAATGAAGCGCTTCGTTCTTTTTATTAGAAA
>CALCRD010000052.1 GCA_937894355.1 uncultured Bacillus sp. | reverse complement strand
AATAAACCACATAAACCAACCTTGAAGCATATTATTCACCTACAAAACCTAATTATTTTGAAAAACATGTTGCGGGGTAAATCTAAGCTCTACGAGCTAAAAAATTGTAATTATTCTGTATGTTTCAATTATAAGCGTTAATATGAAAAAATGACAAGTAATTGAAAGAGAAGACACAATTCGGCAATTCTCACGATTGTTGCTTGATTAATTCCCTCTATTCTAGTATAATAAAAGTTGTCTCTTATCACGGGGCTGAATGGGGTACTGGTGTCCTCCACGGTCTTCAAAACCGCTTGTGACCTGCGTGCCAGGTCAGGTGGGTTCGATTCCCACACGGTCCCGCCAAATACATATTTAATTTAACCGCACTGTTCACTTGTGCGGTTTTTTGTTGTTATTGGCCATTGAAGTTCGTAGCCAAAAGCGCAGCTGACTTACAATTAATACGCAATAATCTCAGGCCTACGGTGCCAGTAAATAATCTGATTTTGTCGGAGAGCTTTTGACGGGAATGGGGGGCTGGCATTTTATCAATCCATTTAATAGAGTTCAATTCACGAGGTTTGTTTTTATTCTCTTGATGTAAATAAACCTTTAGACTGAAATTGCTAATATGATATTATCAAATTTGATTAGCTAGTTTATGATTGTTATAGAATAACTCTTTTAGGCAAGGGGAGACTTTTTAATGGAAAAAGGGAAGAATATTGACTTTTCGATTGATAAGGATTTGGCGGAAAAATTTCATCTTGCATTAACGCTCAATAAGGAAAATTCCAAAGATGTCATCACTCGTTTCATGAAGCAATACGTTGCTGAAAGCTTTTCAAAGGCTTCAAAAGAATATAAATCTGATTTGATAAGTACTGCTACTGTTCCTAGCGTGGATGATTTTAATCTTTCAAATGAAAGAAAAGATAGAAAAACTAAAAGTTCTTTAAACACAAAAATCACGAAAGAGATGATTGAAAAATCTTATAATATAGCAAAGGAAGTTTATTTTGGACAACTGTCCAGACAGGAAGGAAAACTAGTAATCTCTAATGCAACCGGTATGAATCCAGGTTCAGCTCAAGATTATATTACTGATTTTCTATCAATGATGGACGGCAAGGAGTACCAAAGAGTTATGAGTAATTACGGTACTATTTATTTCTTGGAGAATATAAGAAAGGATTTTGGAGAAAAAGAGTTTCAAAAAGCATTAGAGGCCACCGAAAAGCATATCAAGTATTATAATGCTTTAGGATATGGACGTTTAAAAGCCAAAGAAGAGATTGTTAAGAAATTTAAGGAAAGTATCAACTAATTATAGTCTCTCAAGATTCAGTGCCTGTCCCCCGGTAAGCTAAAGTATTACCGTACTGAGGTAGGCACCGAATCCCATTTTAGTAAAATTAATCAGATTATTGAACTGAAAACTGATTGGTAATAAATAGAGAAACAAAATAACCGGAACAGTGTTTCCCTCAAGATTAGGTGAACAGCAACTGAAGCTGTTCGCCATAATTGTTTTTAGAGATATAAAAAAGTTGTACAGCAATTTAGTCTAAAAGCTGATTAAACTGATCAGCCAATGGTTTAGGACCTTCAATATTAATCTCATCCGAATAATCCACCCAGAAACGCAATACTTCAAGTTTATTGAGGCCTTTAGAAATTTTTGCCAATCTATCATTTATTCTATTAATTTTGGGATTTCCTTCACAAATGTTCGTTTTTTGCTATCTGAAATTGTTTGTTGAAATCTCATAATTTGAGTAACATGCTCAGATAAATGAATATCCAGCTGCGACCCATCAAACACTTTATCGGTTCCTTTATGCACGTGGCTTGATTACCGCGAGATTCAATAATCAATTCTATCCCATTTTTAAAGGCTTTTAAGTCAACATCAGAATGTTTTTCCCCTTTAACCACCAAAAAATCATAACTTTCTAGAAAACTAGTGATTGCATCATTCACTTCATCTGGAGTCATTATTATTGCATCTGGAATTGCCATTGAACTATTTGATTTGGACAAATGAATCTCTCCTAAATTTTTTCAGTTGTATGATTTCGTTATATAAAAATTTCCTCAATTTAAAAATGTTTCCGACTAATCTTTATAGGTAGTATGCTGATTATAAAACCCTGAGAAAAGTGATAAGTACTGCTTTTAATTATTGAAACGTGAGAACCATCCTCCTGTTTCAAAAAATGTTAATACTTTGCCCAAAAATGGGAAAATGTTTGGATAAATTTGGTGTAATATTTTATTTAAGCGAATCTTATGGAAAATAGAAATTCGATGGATAGATGGGAGATCCATATTTTGTAGAACGATCAAGTATTATCTTTCTTCAAAAAAATCTTAGTCAATATATAACTGGATAAACATTAAATGCAAGTCGATTAATGCCTTCCATGCTTTGAGGAAGATGCCCCACCAGATTATCTTCAGGAGATAAATAGAAACGAAATATCATACTGGAAAAAGTAAAGCAAACCGAGAGGAAGGTGCCAATGATACTTTAGTTCTTTCGAATTTTTGGTAATGTTTATTTTATATGGACAAATCAGATAACAAAAAACTAGCTAAAGGTCATTATTTATAGATTACTTCTTGCGAGAAGCATTGAATATTCCGGCGACCTTTGACAGGTTAAGAAATGAGTTTCGGATGCCACCAAACAAGCAGAACACTTGTTGAAGAACATCCAATCTGGTGATTTCGTTATTACAGAATAACCTGAGAATTGTCGGCGTATAGTAATTTTTAATTCTAGCAAAATCTGGAGGGATAAATGTGGAGCTAGTTAGTAAAAAGGAATTATTAAAGGAATTTGAGGTGGAAGCTAGTTTTTATAATGTGAAAATAGGTGATACAGTATTTGAGTGCAGAAATCAGGCTAGAATTAAACGAAAAGGTTTTTCGTTTAAATTGCTCGATGCCATTTTTATTCTTTGTAATCCTGGTTCCTGTAATCCTGTAATGAAGGAAACTGTACCAGTTTTAGATCCTAGAAAAGAAGAAGTGCCGTTTATTAAAGCTAACTCTGATTAGACACAGGAACAAATAATGAGATTAATGAAAATTAAGCAATGGAACCAAATTACTATCATTAACCTTTCGGATTTGTGTTCTGGTAATTTAACTGATTTTAGAAACAAGTTGACCGATGCATCGCTATATTCTTTTACCTATCATTCTATATTTTCTAAAGAACGTGAAGGTGAACTAACGAAATTATTAAGTTCCAATCCAAATGTAGAACTGATCGCTGGTTGGGGCACAGAAGCATTTATAAAAAATATGGCAAAAGAAGTTATTCAGAACAAGTTAATTAATCATTTATCGGGTTGGAAACATAAAAACCATCCTTTTTACTACCATCCAAATCCACATAATCACGAATCTAAGAAAGAATGGATTGGTCGTATATGTTGGCTATAGATGGGTTAATCAGCTAGAGCAAATCAAGCAAATATTGTATACCTAAACCTCCTAATCATAGGAAGGAAAAGTGCTGTTACTTACGAAAAGAATAATTTCGAGTTGTGACATGCACTTTTTATTTTTTCCCTGTTGAAAGGGTATGGTAAGTTAAAGGATTATAACCCCACTAAATGTATATAAAAAAGATTTTTTAAGGAAAAAAAGGTTTATACAAAAAATTATCCCATAAATAGCTAACAAAAATGATTCAAAAAAATGTAAAAGAAGTATTTTATGATTGGGGTGTGTATTCGTGAATGTGAATAAAATTAAACAATTAATAAAAAATGATGAGTGCATGGATATCGCTTTCAGGCGTTTTCAAAAGTTTAAGCAAACGGATACATATGATGAAGATTATAAGCTGGAAATTTTGTCAGAGTTGAATCGGTATATTAAAAAAATTTCTATCAATGAACATACCATTAAGGATATCGTCAAGAAAATCCAAATAAGTAATCCAACAAAAGGGAGCTTTGTTTACTGGAGTAATACTGCCGACCTAGTTGACTTTGCGAATGAAAACCCTGTAGTAGTTGCAGAGCTACTAAACAGTCTATATTTAGACCACAACCGTAAACTTTCTGATAGAATACGGACATTTTTTGAAAACGGGAAGGAATTCAAACAACAACTAAGCCTTGGGGCTCCGTTGTTTGGTTATTTGCTTGCTGCATATGATTATAAGAAATATCCATTATATAAAGAAGATGTGTTTAAGGCGATTAAAAAGACATTGGGAATCGATAGGAAACTTGGAATCGTTAGTGATAATTATGGATTTTATTATGATATTTGTGTGGCGACACAGGAATATTTTGCTAGTAGGAATCACCAGTTAACGATGTTGGACGTACAAGATTTTTTCTATTGTTTAACTCAATACGATGAACTTAAGGTGGAAAGTGCGGTCGAATTCATTTATTTAAAGGCTAAGAAACTAAAAGGATTTTCAAATAATGATTTGGAATTTTTGGAGAAAATCAAGGATCTTGATTTTGACTACTTAAAGGAAAGAAGAGAATCCTATCGTAATGATAAAAAAATCAATAAAATTCGTTATCAGCTTTTGGACCAATATTTAGAACAAAACCATTTAGATTTAGCAGATTTAGAGAGAATTAAATCTGAAGAAAACGATCAATATGAAGAAAATATTTTGCAGTCATGGAAAAATTTCAACATTCTGTTTCACATTTACTTTCATTCAATTAAAGATAAAGTTAATTATCAATTAGGCTGTATCCATCAAGCGATTAGGGATCTTGATGAGTTTGAAGGCAACGACTTCGTTAAAGAAAAATTAATTTCTGATTTTAACGGGATGAGAAACTTAGGTGGTTCAAGATGCTGGTTAGCGGTTTATCCTAAAGTTAAAGAGAACCATAAAGTTGCGACCCAATTATTTTTTGGAATAGATGAAGAGGGAATTGAGTACGGGCTTTATTATGGATCTAAACATGAACACGCAGATCAATCTGATTTAGAAGTGGTCACAGATATTACTGATTTTAGCTATAAAAAAATGGTGCAAAAGTATATTGAGGTATTTCAGCAATTCTTAAATGGTAATGGAATGGAAGGACCAATAACATATGGCCCCCAAAAAACTTTACATCCGTCTTTATCGGCAATTTTTGATTCAGAGGAACAAGCTGAATGGGCGTTTGAATTTGTATATCAAGCATTGATTAAGCTGGGAATACAAGAACCTGGTGATGAACGAGTAGCTGTAACTTATACACAAAAACAAAGAATTCATATAGATTTTTGTAATTGGTTGTTAATTGGATTTTATCGTGAGAAGAAAAAAGGGGTGATGATTGTATTAACTCTTATTGAAAATGAAGTAAGGGATATGCCATATAGTAAAGGTTTGTTTACGCAAAAAGAAAATGAAATTCAAATTGCACTTACAAACATACCTTTTGAGGAGTTCAGGTCTAATAATCAGCTTAATGATATATTTGAAAGAACATTACCTGTCATATATGAAAAGTTTATTGGCTATGCTAAATCTCCGTTTCTTGGTTTCAATCACTTAGTTTTAGAACGTGCGATTTTTGATGCCAATGCACGAAAACAACTTTTTATTGAAGGAATTAAAATAAACGGACCTGAACAAAAGGAAATTCCAACTATTTCTTTCGATAAAGAAATTCGTATTAATAATCTTTATTTTGAAAATATGGAATCGATTCTTAGACAGGTAAAAACAACATTGCAAAACGGTAAGCATATTATCTTTGTTGGGCCTCCAGGAACTGGGAAATCAAAATTAGCTAAAGAGATATGTAATTCCTTTGAAGCAAATTACAAAATGACTACTGCCACATCGGAATGGTCCACCTATGAAACAATTGGCGGGTATCAACCAAAAAGTGACGGCACCTTAATATTCCGTCCAGGGGTATTTTTGGAATGTTTCAAAGGAGAAAAGACAAATGAACCAATCAACAAATGGCTAATAATTGATGAAATGAACCGTGCTGATATTGATAAGGCTTTCGGTGCACTTTTTTCAACGTTAACGGGTGATTCGATTACACTTAACTTCCAATCAGAGACAGGCCATAATATTGTACTCCGCCCGCAAAAGGAACTTCAGACTGTGTTACCAAATGATTATGAATATATCATACCTAATGATTGGCGGTTAATTGGAACCATGAATACGATGGACAAAGCCTCTCTTTATGAAATGAGTTACGCATTTATGAGAAGGTTTGCGTTTATTCCGATTGGTGTGCCAAAAGATATTAATAAGGATTTGATTAATAATTTCTTAGATAAATGGAATATTGAAGGGTACATGTATCATGAAACGTTGGCATATGTGTGGAATCAAATTAACCATTGTCGTAAAATAGGACCAGCTATTATTGAAGACATTGCTAAGTACACCACTATTGATGGAGATTTTACCTCAGCAATCATTTTATATGTCCTTCCTCAATTTGAGGGTTTAGGGGACCAAGAAATTCGTGGATTTATCGAACGGTTAGAGTCCTTTGAAGAAATCAATGTTGAGCAGCTAACGGATTTTGCCGAAGATTTCTTCCATATGAAGGGATAAACTATGAAACGCAATGCGGAACAACTCATAAAGGAAATTAGTGACTTTTTGGTTGTCTATTTAAAGTCTGGAAAAGTAGGGCTGAATTCGTTCATTACAAAAACAGATTTAAAGATTTCCCAATTGGAGCAATTGTTGAACCTCCACTTTTTGTTAAAAGAGGAAGTAAAACAATATGTTAAGGAATTACCGGTATTAATCCGTCGTTTTAAAACATCAACAACGGTTAAAGAAGAGACATCCCACGGGAAAGTCCACGGTCAGATACAATGGCAACAAACCATTAAGGAACGAATGCGGAGAAATAGTAAAGACAAGACAATATATTCTGTTGTCGAACGGACACGGGAATATGCGATTAAAGAAAATCTTGTTCTTTTTGAAGTACTACAGGTACTTTATGATATTCTTTTTGAAAAAATCGATAGTGATTACTATAAAAAGTATAAGTGGTTTCAGGAGTGGGAGTCATTAAAGGGCATAGTTCTTTTCATGATAAAAAAGAACGTATACCTATCCCACATCCAATTCGAACAGGGAAAAGTAACAGATCGAATGATTCTTGATACAATGAAGCACCGGAACCCCCTATATCAGCGATCAGCTATGATTTTATATCTTTATCGAAAAATAATATCGGGGCAATTAGCTGAAATAGAAGTTCAGCAATTGTTAATGGAAACATTTATTTATCCCCAAGAAGAGGATGTATTATTTGAACTATATTGGATTGTAAAAATAATTCAAAGAAATTCCGTGAATGCAGAGTTTCAATTATTGGACGGAAGAAATCGAAATAATTTGGTTGCAGAATGGATGGTTGAAACTTTTGTATACAGAGTTTTTCATGATTCCACAGGATCTGACCGCATTAAGTTTAATGTATCTTCAGAAGAAGTTTCGATAGATTTTCATCCTTTTATTAATCGCAAACTTGCATCCTTGCGTGATGCTGAAGAAAGGTCTCGGGCTTTCTTTGGACAAGGTTTTGATACCACAACCTATTGGAGCGGCCGGCCGGACATTATTGTAGAAATACTTGATAAGAAGACATCAGAATTGAAAAAGGTTGTATTAGGTGAAGTTAAATATACAAATCGTCTCGAATATGTAATAACAGGATTACGAGAGTTAATGGATTACATGAAATTTGTGAGAGATAAAAAAGGAAATTATCTAGAAGAATTAAAAAACGTTGAAGTGGAAGGAATGTTGTTCACTGATGTCATTCCAACGTTCGAGAATTGTGAAATGGATTTGTTAATTGAACCAACTAGCAGCGAGAATAAAGTGCGGGTAATAACAATAAAGTGAAATGGTTTTTCTGTAATTGTAGTGTAACATTCTAGAGCCTGCCATGGAGCGCCCGAATTTGCAAATGAGTTAATTGTTATAAGATTGCAAAAAGATTAGCCTAGTAATGTGGAATAAACTAATATAAAATTTTTATTGAAAAAGAAAAAAATTTAAGTAACGGGGGGGAACTTTATGAGTAACTTTGGTGACGGGAGCTTAAATGTTTTTTTGCAATATATCAAGGAGCAGATTGATAAATTACCAATATCACAAAGTAATAAAGATAAGATGTTTCAAAAGTTATCTACGATACATAAACTCACTCTTGAGGCAAGGGAACCTAGGATTGCTTTAGTTGGAAGGCGAGGATCTGGAAAGTCTTCACTTATTAACGCATTGTACGGTAGCGAGAAACAGTTTGTAAGTTCTGTTAAAGCAGGTACAGGAAGAGGAAAGTGGCTATGGTTCCCAAGTGAAACTGATAAAAGAATTAGGTTATTGGACTCTAGAGGATTAGGAGAAAGCGAGAAACCAACTGAAGATTACAATGAGAGTAACCCGCTTGATGAATTAAAACAAACGATTTCTAAGGAACTTCCGGATGTCTTCCTTTTTCTGATAAAAGCTAAGGAAACTGATGCAAGAATTGAAGAGGATTTAAATGAATTAAAATGTTTACGTGATTTTGTAAAAGATGAATTTAATTATGAAATACCTGTTATCTGCGTTGTAACACAAGTAGATGAGGTAGATCCACCTTACTATAAGGAAATTCCACTAGATAAAAATGTAAAAAAGGCAAAGAATATTCAAGAAGCAGTTGAGCTAATGAAAAAACGTTTTAATGAACATGATATTCCTCTTCTATATACGATTCCAGTTTGTTCCTATGTTGATTTTGATGAAGAAGGAAATATCGAGTATGACATGCGCTGGAATATTGATATGTTAGCAACATATTTAATTGAGTCATTGCCCAGTGAAGCAAAATTAAAGGCTGCAAAGGCTACTCAGATTATTTCAGTAAAGAAAAAGTTCGCTTTGTCTATTGTAGGTATATTTGCGAGTATTTCTGGATTAATAGGAGCAGAGCCTATTCCCATTGCCGATTTGCCATTTATTACAGCATTACAAGCATTAATGATTGTCATAATTGCATTCATTGCAGGGAAAGAAATAAACACAAAGACTGCTACTGAATTTATTACAGCTTTAGGGATAAACATAGGGCTTGCTTTCTTAGTTAGAGAAGGTGTACGAGCAGTTGTAAAATTTATCCCGGGAGCCGGGAACTTTATTTCTGGTACTATTGCTGGTAGTATTACTTTTGGAATCGGTTTAGCTGCTATTGCATATTTTATTGAGGAAAAAGATATTGAAACTTCTAAAGAGGCCTATAAGAAAGGGAAAGAGGAGTATAATGGGGGGGAATAAGTGGAAGTGGCTTAATTCAAATAATAAGGAATCATTCCATATTTTAAAAGGCAACACTATTTAAGTCTTTGCTTTTATTTGCGCGCGCCCGGCATGGGTGCAGCTTATAGGGTGAAAGTCCCGAGCCATGAAGGCACTTGTAGTGGTTAGCTATGCTTAAGTCGCTGCGATAACTCGGATTTTGTCAAATGCTAAACAAGAGCCAGGAAAATATCGGTCTTTGACCGTTATTCTCCTGGCTCTTGCGGATTCGTGAAACATTTGTGTGAATCAAGATTTTTCGGGCCATCACTAGTGACGAAAACAGAAGTCCAGCCAAAGTCTCGGATAAGATTCTTACAGAGCTGTACACTGCGGTCATTTGCAAGGCGGTTTGTTCATTAACAGGTTTCCCAGCGCTGGTGCTTCCAAAAAAGAAGCTGTAGGGGCTGCCGTCAAGTGCATTTTTGGCTTGTCTCGTGCCTTAAATATCCCTTGCAATATTCCCATGGAAAACACCCTCCTTAAAAATGGGTATGAAAAAAGCAACATAGAGGGTGCTTAGTCAATAATCATGCTATAACAGAATAACCTGGTGTACGTATTTTAAGGTAACCGTTAGTAGATGCTACAACCCAAGCAATCATTCCTGCAATATGATGTCGATTCGCGTGAGGAATACTGGGATTGACTATTGCGTGTACATTGCTAATTAGTGTTCGAGTGTCAATACCCGATGGATTAGCCCGAATTATGCTTATCATAGCTGTTTCAATATGTCTCTTTTCATTATAAGTTAACTTCATTCTGCACTCTCTCCTTTACACTATTTTATAAGTTGCTCTTCTTCCGTCTGATGTCATTCCAGCAAATTCAATCTCACTAATATTTTTGATGTAATTGAAAAACCTTTTTCCAAATACACCCGTCATTCGTGGATTTAAATCAAACCATAATTTTTCATAAATATCTGGCAAAGTAAAGGGGTTATCTTCTTTTGAGAACTTTTCTAGAGCACGTCTTGCAGCCTCTTCTGGTACAAATACAGATGGATTTTTTTGAGATAACATTTTATATCTTATAAAATCCTGGATGCTCATTTTTTCATCTGTAGCGAGATTCTCAAGTTCTTGATACTCATCTTCAGTTAAAGAAATTTTTACTACTGGCATAACATAATCCTCCTCCAATTTTGGATTACACACCTTTGGCACAAACTGATGATATGGCAATCATATCACCTTGTGCCAAAGGTGTAAATAGCTAAATTGCAAATGTTACAAAACAGAATGCCCCTATGGCTCAAAGTGCCAGGCACCATCCAAAAAATTGGGCAGTGCCTGGCACTTGTTCATTTAAAATGCATGTTGATAAGTAATTTTATCATCATGCTTTTTCACTTTCCAAAAATTATCCGTGAACTTCAAAACTGTTTACTGTTATAATTGGAATATCAATACCAGTTTAAAAGTGTAGTTGTCCGATTTTTTTGATGGACTTCGTGAAAAGGTGTAAAAAAAAACGAAATGCTGTTGATGAAATCCTACAAAAATAATTAGGGTATACCGCCCATAATTTTGGACAAAGGAATAAATGTA
>CALCRD010000051.1 GCA_937894355.1 uncultured Bacillus sp. | reverse complement strand
TTCGTCCATTTAGTGTTAAAAAACCTTGAAAACGCTATTATTTTAGGTAACTTTGTGCCCTGTGTGACTGACCTGCAAGAGGTGTTACAAGGTGGATTTATAATTTATTGAAATATAGTTATTTGAAATGGATTCAAAGGAATGCATTTGAGTTTAACTAGAAGCTTTATTTCTTAAACTTATTTTCAGTTAGCTGGAAGGATATAATGTTCCCTTTGAACAGGATATGCTATTCTATATTGTTTTTCCAGTGCATAAATAGATAATTAATTCAAATGAGAACTCCATCAGAAGTTTTAACATTAAAGGAGACTGTAATAGACGGTAATTACTGTATTGGATGTGGTATATGTACTACAGTTGTGGGATCGCCATTTAAAGTAAAGATGGATGAGTATGGAAACTATGTTGCTTACATAGATAAAATGATAAATTATGATGAAAGCGTTGACTTGCTTGATGTATGTCCGTTTTCTGGAGTTTCAAAGAATGAAGATGATTTGGGAGCTATATTGTATCCAAACAATCAAATGGATAGTTATTTAGGAAACTATTTGAAATGCTATGCTGGTTATGTGTCTTATGATAGTTTTAGAGAGAAGGGAAGCTCGGGAGGTTTTGGAAAATGGTTAGGTTATATTTTACTGAAAGAAAGGAAAATAGATTATTTTATTCAATTGGTTCCTAATGAGACCCAGAGATCTGATGTCCCTTTATTTAATTACAAAGTATTTGAAAACCCAAATGAGGTGCTAGCAGGATCCAGGTCTAGTTATTATCCGTCTACTTTAGGGAGTATAATAGATCATATACGTAGTGTTGAAGGGAGGTATGCGATAACTGGGATTCCTTGTTTTATAAAGGCATTGCGTTTATTGTCATTAAAGGACTCTGTGGTAAGAGAAAGACTGAAATACACTGTTGGAATTGTATGTGGTGGGATGAAAAGTGCAAATCAATCGAAGATGATAGGCTGGTTTTTAGGAGTTCATCCAAGCAATCTAACCGCAATTGACTTTCGCGGTAAACTTGACGATAAGCCTGCTAGTCATAAAGTTTACAAAGTATGGTCTAATAAAGATAACTTAGTTAGGTCTAAAGTTGACAAGGAGATATTTGGATGTGAAGACTATGGCTCTGGATTCTTTAAACCTCATGCATGTGATTATTGTGATGATGTGGTTAATGAAACCTCAGATATTTCAATAGGTGACGCATGGTTGCCTAAGTATGTCAATGATTCAAAGGGGACATCCATTCTTGTAGTTCGAAATAAGGAAATACTGAGTTTGCTACAAGAGCAGATGACCGTCAATGCAATTTTCCTTGATGAGATATCCAAAGAAGATGTAATCAAATCACAAGATGGTGGCTTTAGGCATAGGAGAGAAGGATTGTCATATAGAATTGCAAGAAAGGAAAAAGAGGGCAAATGGTATCCCCAAAAAAGAGTTGAGGCCAATCAGAATAAAATCACAAAGAAAAGGCAAAGAATTTATTCACTTCGTGAAGAATTATCTTTACTAAGTCATATGGCCTTTCTTGAAGCTCTTCGTCAAAATAATCTCAATGTTTTTACATCACGCATGAAGAAGCCATTAAAAAAATATATGACAGCGAGAAGGAAGTCAATTATACATAGGTTGGCGAAGAAAATATATGGTGTTTCGTTGAGGTTGTTTAGAGCCCATTGATTTTTGGAAGGATGAAGGTCTTTTCTGGGCTTTTTGTTGTATTGGTGATATTTGGTTATTGGCATCAATGCTCTCATAATACCATACTTCCATTTTGGAAACCTACTTCATATTAGAGTATTACCTTTTAGAATGATTGCTTTATTCAGAATACTCTTTATGCTTTTAATATCCTAGATTGATTTACCTTTATTTAATAGGATATTGCTTGAGTTAAGCAGTTTTCCAGATTTAATAGATGTTAACAGAATAAACTTGATATGAGCGATAAGGCATTACTAATAGAAAACAATAAGCGTATTATAAGGAATACTTCTATGTTGTATTTCAGGATGTTAGTAATGATGATAGTGACATTGTATACCTCTAGGGTCGTTCTTAACACCCTAGGTGTGGAAGACTTTGGTATATATCATGCTGTTGCTGGTTTTGTTACAATGATGGCATTTCTTAGCAATGCGATGACTTCAGCTACTCAACGATTCTTATCCTTTGAAATAGGAAGAGAAGATAAAACCAAGCTTCATAATGTTTTTGTTATGAGTGTGAATATTCACCTGCTAATAGCTTTATTTATTATTGTTTTGGCAGAGACACTAGGGCTGTGGTTCTTTAATGAATATCTAACCATTCCACAAGAAAGATTAGCTGCAGCACACTGGGTATACCAGATCTCCATTCTTGTGTTGATTGTAAATATGATTAGCGTTCCTTATAACGCAATGATAATTGCACATGAGAAGATGAATGTGTATGCGTGGGTTAGTATGATTGAGGTGAGTTTCAATTTGCTAATCGTTTTTATGTTACAGTGGTTTGGATTTGATAAATTGAAGTTTTATTCCGTTTTGGTTTTAATAGTTGCAATACTTTCAAAACTTATTTATTGTGTGTATTGCCATATAAAGTATGAAGAAAGTAGATACGTATTTTTCTGGGATGCAGGTTTGTTTAAAAGGCTATTTAGTTATGCTGGTTGGAACCTATGGGGCAGTTCTGCTTCAGTAATTATGGGACAAGGTATAAATGTTATTTTGAATATGTTTTTTGGTCCAATAGTAAATGCAGCATATGCAGTTGCCATGAGAGTAAAAAGTGCGGCAAACCAGTTTGTAAGTAATTTCCAGATGGCGCTTAATCCACCCATAATAAAGTCCTATGCTGGTGGCCAAATTGAGTTTATGCACCAACTTATTTATAAAGGAGCAAAGTATTC
This sequence comes from uncultured Bacillus sp., assembly GCA_937894355.1. Classification (GTDB taxonomy): domain Bacteria; phylum Bacillota; class Bacilli; order Bacillales; family Cytobacillaceae; genus Bacillus_BU. The sequence goes on along the minus strand of CALCRD010000051.1, from coordinate 13,310 downwards.
GTATTTTTTGTTGTTTACCTTGTCATTGCCTATTTTATTAGAAACAGAGGTCATTTTAAGATTATGGCTAAAAACAGTACCTGATTTTACAGTTGTATTTACTCGCCTAGTCATTGCAAATATTTTAATTGAAAGTTTGTCAAAGCCATTAATGACTTCAGCTCAGGCAACAGGTAAAATAAAACTATATCAAGGTGTGGTGGGAGGGTTGCTGGTTATTAATCTACCTGTTTCATTTTTGATTCTTAAACTTGGATTTCCACCGCAATCTACGCTCTGGGCTAGTATTTGTATTTCAATAGTTGCAATAGCTGTTCGATTGATTATTGTTAGAAGGTTGGTAAAACTTAATGTTAGAAGGTTTATTTCTCAGGTAATTTTTATTTGCTTATTAATCAGTGTTACTTCAGTTCCTATTCCTCTATTATTGCATATGAATTTAGAATTTTCATTTGCAAGGTTTATTTTAGTAGTTTTTTTGTCTGTTATTTTTTCTATAATATCCATTTACCTACTGGGCTTAGATGTAAAAGAAAAAGAGTTTTTTCTTAGTTACCTGGGTAGGATTATCAGACGGCAATGAAGGCTGTTTGCTGGATTGTCAGTTCGACTGTGATAAAATGGAGTTTTTAAATGTAATTTATGAAAATAGGCGATCGGAATAAGAAAATTGGAATTTTGACTTTTCACAGGAAAAGTAATTATGGAGCAGTTTTGCAGGCTTTTGCATTATATACAGCTATTAAGAGACTAGGATTTGAACCAATAATATTGAATAGGTCTAGTCATTTTTTTGATAAGGTCAAGGATTTTGGAGTTGTAGAAGCTGCAAGAAAAACAGTTTCCTTGTGGATAAGAGACTTGCTTTTTGCCAGAGAGTTCTCAAGATTTAGAAGATGTATGTTACCAAATACTACTTCTTTTTTGTTTGGAACGAGGTCATTGTCAAAGGCATCAAAGAATCTTGATGCTGTAGTTGTTGGGAGCGATCAGGTGTGGCGTCTTTCTTACGCAAGGAATTTAATTAGAAGTTATTTCCTTGATTTTGTTCCAGAAAATGTAAAGAGAATATCTTATGCCGCTAGTTTTGGAATAGATTATTTTGAAGGGGATAGTGATTGTGTTGATCAATTAGGAAAATTGTTAAAAAAGTTTGATGCTGTATCTGTAAGAGAAGAAGTTGGTACCAGGATTTGCATGGAAAAGTTTGGGGTCAGAGCAAATCATGTTTTAGATCCAACTTTTCTTCTTGATGAGAAGGTATATGTTGACCTTGCAAAGGATTGTACAACGCCAGAACAACCTTATATAGCGCAGTTTTTCCTTGATGATTCAAATTTTAAAAGAGAAGTAGGAAGTAGGATTAAGAGTGTTACAAAGGCTAATGGCATAGCAATTTTGAATCCAAAGGACCGGTTCTCGTTACGGAAAGTCTTTAGCCGAGGAAGATCGTATAATTACCCATCTATTGAAACATGGTTGTCGGGTATTTCTAATTCTAGTTTTGTTGTGACTGATTCCTTTCATGGTGTCGTATTCTCTATTATTTTTAAGAAGCAGTTTGTGTGTATTTTGAATGATGAACGTGGCAATACAAGAATAGAAAGTTTGCTAGATATGTTAGGAATCAGGGGTAATACAATTGATAAATCAATAAGTAAGGTGGAGGATTTTACTCCTATTGAAATTGATTATAAAGAAGTATGGAGTATCCTTGATAAACAACGTGAAGCATCGCTTGTCTTTTTAAAGAATGCTTTGAACAAGTACTTATAATTGTATAATTGTGGATACCCGTATTGCTATACTATTTTGTTTTGTTATTCTGTTTGTCCTTCGATACGCTGCTTTCAGAATATTAGGGAAGAAATCTACTTTTTTGATTGTAAGTTTTTTAGTTTTCTGGTTGCCATTTACTATAAATATATTGCAGATTCCACCATACCCAGAGCTGAAGTCTGGAGCATTCAATCAGAGTTTTAGTTTAGAACCTTTTGTCTTATTTAATGCTATACTGCTTTTATACCTTCTTTTTAGTAAAACTAAATTCCCTTTTTCTAGAAAAGATGGTTTATTAGTTTTAATTATTGTGTTATTCTTTTTCCCATCCTTAATAAATGGTGCTAATGTAGATGTTAAGTACACGGTGTTTTTCTTGATACGGATTCTTAATCTTACATTATTCTATGTTTTGTTAAGATCCTGCTTTGAAAAGGAAACTATTTTTCGAGGTGTTTACGATGCATTATCGATTTTAGTGATTTGCCAGTTTTTCTTGGCTTTATTATTCCCTGTGTTAGGTATTGAAAGCGCTACTGAATGGTTTTTGCCTGGTTCTTCTAAGTGGGCGGCTGAAGGAAGAGGAGGAAGGTTGTCTGCAATTGGTATATTTAGCCATCCTGGAAACTTAGCTCTTTTTTGTCTTATATCTTTTAGTTTTTTTTATTCAGCATTCTTGCTAAAGGTAAAGCGCAGGGATTCAATAGTTTTTCTAGTTTTGAGTGTTCTGACCCTTCTATTAACCCTGTCAAGGTCAGGGGTATTAGGGTTTTTGTTTTCATTCTCTGTAATTCTTTACATTTTCAAAAACCCAAATAGCTCTTTGTTTAGCCTTAAAAGAATTATCTATATATCTGTTATTGGTGCTATAGTTTTTGCTGTAATTTATTTATTTACACCAATTGGAGAATATTTTCAGGGGGATAACTTCGATGAAATGGCAAAGGCCAGATTAGTACATTGGTTTGCTGGTTTTGAAATAATAAGACTGCATCCGTTTTTTGGTGTTGGTCTCAATACTCATATATCTTATTTTGCTGCTGAGTTGCCAATATTAGACGGATTCTTTGCTAGAAGTCCAATTCACAATATTCATATCATAATGCTCGCTGAGACTGGAATAATAGGTTTCGCCTGTTTGTTTTTACTATTTTCTAAGGTCTTTAAAAGATCAGCGCTGATGGTAAACAAAGAAGTTTCCGTAAATAAGAAGGTTTTGAATTTAGCTTTTTCGGGTGTACTTATTGCATTTATTATTTATGGCAATTTGGGTTGGTCACCATTTGCGAATGAACAAATATCAATGGTATATCTTCTGTATTATTTTTCATCAAGGATTTAAGGAGTAAATGACCCTGCAATTAATCTTAAGTAATAACGGTTTAGGTTTAATGCATATTGTTTTCCGGATATGGATGGATAAGGATTGATATATAGTGGTTTGGGACACATCCTTTATATAAACATTTTGTAGTACAATCTTATTATTGTCAATCGATGAATTTTTACTTGGTTTTATTTTTAATGTTAGTCTCTGCTTTAGCTTTTTTGGGCGGGGCAAATATTTTAGGACATGATATTTCCATTCATAGTTTTAGATATTGTAAGAAGCTGTCTTCTAGGCTTTCTTTATTTCTGTTTTTCATCTTTTTGTGTTTTTCAGGGTATTTTCTTGTTAAGCAAATAGACTCTATATGGATAGTAGTACTATTTATCCCTATCTCCATTTTTTCTGCATTTGTATTTGGGTTTTTGATTACGAAGTTTAGTCCCAAAACAGCTTTTACTTCACTCCTGTATTATTTTGTTAGCACAGTGTGTACAATGTATTTAGTGTATTCCCAACTAAATATAGAGTATGCAATCCTATGGTGTTTTATTTATGGTTTTTACATTAGGAACTCACCTTTGGGTGCACCACATCGACAATACATTACGCTGGCTAAAAGTTTTAAAGAAAAGAGAGATAGGAATATAGATATATCTAGATCCCAAGCTAAAAAATCTATTTTTTTTAATTCGTTTAGGGAAAATCCTAATAGCTCGTTGATTCAAGACTTTTCATTTGCTGGTTTTGATTATGGTGAGTCTGATCCCGATGCTTTGTTTGCAACTTTTAAGGTATACGATGCAAAGAATTATGGTATATATCCTAATAAATCAGAGGATTGTACTTTGAAAATTCAGAATGCTGTTGATACTATTGGAAGAGATGGTGGTGGAATTCTGTTTTTTTCAAATGGCATTTACAATGTTGGACAGCATGGGCGATTTATTCAAATTAATTATAGTAAAATAGTAATAAAGGGAGAATCCAAGAGCACGGTTTTTGTTTCACATTCTCCTACACTAATGGGAGAAAAGAATCCTTGGCTTTCTCCTTTTGTTTTTACAACAGGAGAGTTATTACAGAGTAGCAATATTTTCTTTGGTGTTCAGTTTAAGAAAAGAAAGAGTATAATTACCAGGAGCGCATCATTGACAGATCCTGGCTCAGACGGAAGTATAATTGAAGCGCAGTATTTGACAAAAGTCGTTGAGCCAGCTTATCGTGGTGATAGTATCCTGGTCGTTGATGATACCAAATCACTTGAGGGCAGTAAGTATGTAATTTTGGCTCTTTTTAATGACTATGGAAATGATGAGCTGCTAAAAACACTGTTGTCAGTTGATGCCCTAAGGGAAGAGTGGAAAACAGCTAAAAGGGCTTCTGATGAGATTGCTCCTTCTTTTCAATGGTTGGTTGAAGTAGAGAGGATACTAGATAGTAAGAGGGTGAAGTTAAAACAACCTTTGAGGGTAGATGCCAAAGCAGAGTTTTATCCTGAACTATATGGAGTTGAAATGTTGGAGAATGTCGGGTTTGTCAATTTTACATTGAGGTCAAAGTGGAATGGTATCTTTAGGCATCATGGATTTCCTATCTACTTTTCGAAAAGAGAAGCTCAGATAATGGACTATGGATGGAACGGAATTAATATGAAGAGGGTTGCCCATGGCCTCATTAAAGATGTAGTTATAGATAATTTTACTAATCCTTTATATGTTCAAGATGCTAGGAATTGTACTGTTGATAAGGTAGTGATTAAAGGTTCTTCAGGACATCAAGGGATAAAACTATATGGACATTCCTCTGATAACCTGTTTTGTGATATATTTTTCGAGACCTGTTTTGCTGATATGATGGGAGGGGAAGGAAATTGTTATGGTAATGTTTTTACATGTATTGAGTATAACAATACAGAGAATATTTATGTTGACTTTGATTTACATGGGTTCTCTGAGGGTCCGTTTTCTCCACCAGCGTTTAATCTATTTGAGTTAGTTTGGGGATTTAGAGGAATTAAGGGTGGAGGAGCATTGTTTAATCAACCAGCGTGCGCTGGATATAATGTATGGTGGAATATCTTCAGTGAAGGTTATGACAGAACACCTGATGTATTTGTAAATACATGTTACCATAAAAGTAATAAAATCAAACAGATACTTGGTGTAATAGTGAGGACTATTGTTACCCTTGTGCATAAAAAATCAATAGGACTATCGTTTGTTGCAAATACCTTAAAGGAGAATCTTAGTAAGCTTAATAATGATACTTCTGTTTTGCGGAGGGAGCATTTCAAGTTATTTAGATCTTCAATTATTTCGGGTTATTGTACAAAATATCCTATGAGGATTTACGATTCTGGAGATAACTATGTATATGTAGAGAATTTTAGTGGTCATCAGCTTTCAGAACCAATATCTCTTTTTGGGGAACAGAGAAGGATCAGAGCGAAGCTAGGTGACCAAAATGAGATCAAATATGATGATTGTAACCAAACTACAAAATGATTTAGGAGTTTGGAAAGTGTTTTCGGGTAATAATCATTTGTATATTTTTACATTCCAATTTATTTAAAGATGAAAAGACTCAAGGTTGCATTCTCGCCTACTGGTAGTATTGCAAACAAGTATTTGGAAATAATAATTGGAGGTCTGAATAATCGGGGTTGTGAAGTTATTTCAATTAAGGAACTATTGTTCGATATAAGAAATCTGTTTGCAACCAAGATTGTTCACCTAAACTGGTTCGAGGATGCCATTGGAAAGACATTATTGAAAAGAATTTTAAATATACAAAGCAAGTTAATTATCCTACTGCTGCTTATTATGCTTGGGAAAAGGATTGTTTGGACCATGCATAACAAAGAATCTCATCGTGACTTCTGGATGTCAAGGGTGTTAAGATTGCTTATTGTTTTCTTCTCAAAAAGGATTATCATACATTGTGAAGAATCTAGAATGTTCCTGCCTCCAAGATATAGGAATTCTTCAAAGGTTGTGTTAATTCCTCATCCAAACTATATCGATGTTTATGGACCCAAGTTGGATGATAATAATTCGAGTAGTAGGCCAGCAGTAAGGCTTTTATTTATAGGTGCGATAAAACCGTATAAGAACATTGATATACTCATAAATGCAATAAAAAGAGTTAACTCACCTGTAGAGTTAATGATTGCTGGAAACCCTTCTGACAAGACGTTCACTGAGAAACTCTTTAAAGAGGCAGATTCTATCCCAAATATCAAGCTTGATGCAAGATTTATTCCCGACGAAGAACTACCTTTGTTGATTCACAATTGCGATGTAGTTGTCATACCTTTGAGTTTGAAAAGTAGTCTCAACTCAGGTTCTGTAATATTAAGCTTCTCATACGGTAGAACAGTAATTTCTCCTAAAGTCGGAACAATTCTGGAGTATCCGGAAGATCTTGTTTTTTCATACTTATATAGAGATGAGCAAGAACATGTAATAAACCTGGCCAAAGTGATAGAAAAGGTAAGTAAAATTGGGTTTTCTGATAAGGAAGCCTTACTGAATATGGGAGAGGAAATGTTTCATATTGTCAGTAAGGTTAATAATAAAGATATTGTCGTTGAGGCCTTTTTAAATACTTATAAACCCATACTATGAGTATGTTTTCAGTAATAATTCCATGTTATAATTGCAGTCAATATGTAAATAGAGCAATTGATAGTGTCATAAATCAAGAATGCAATGATTGGGAATTGATTTTGGTGGATAATAATTCAAAAGATGCTACGTTGGGCATCCTCAATAAATATAGGGAATTACATCCGGAAAAAGTAAGTGTCTTTAGTGAACTAACCCCTGGAGCTGCGCCTGCAAGAAACCTGGGACTAAGTCATGCCAGAGGAGAGTGGATTGTATTTTTAGATTCCGATGATGAGTTGCTCCCTTCTCATTTAAGTAGAATTGAGTTGTACATAAGCAAATATCAATTTGATGTTTTAGTGGGCAGTCTATGTAGAGTAATAAGAAAAGGTGGGTTTGAATTCCCTTTTCCAAAATTTCCGCACAGAGATGTTTGGACTGGATTGATAACTGGACATTTAGGCATTACTTCATCAAATGTGTTTAGAAAAAGATGCCTTGATAATGTAGGTGGATGGAATGCAAACTGGACATCCTCGCAAGAGTATGAGTTAATGTTTAGGATATTAAAAGCAGGATTCAAAGTCAGGTCAGCAAGATCTATACCAACAGTAAATGTATACTACTCCAAGAACTCTATAACAAGAACAGATGATACTAATAAGGTTCAGTCTGTTTTTAATAACTTTGTTGAGTTGAGGTTGCAAATTCGGAAGTTTCTTGAAAATAGTGATGAATGGAATAAAAAGTACTTCTCAGCATATTCAAGTTCTTTATACTCATATTACTTGGGAAAGAAGAGAATTCTTGGGCTTTCCAGGACCTTTCTTGATGTTAATAATATTAGGCCCGGTATCTTGAAGAAGGCTCAGATGCAGATAAGGTTCTTCTTTAAGTCTCTATTCGTCTGATATCCTTGTTTACCTAATAGTGTCGCTGGCTTTTTATAGTTATTGATTGAACACAAGATTATTTCTAACTGTGATAAGCCTATAAAAATGTGTTTTAAAATGAAGAGAGTTTTGATTGTTTTTGGAACCCGACCCGAGGCCATTAAGATGGCTCCTGTGGTGAGGGCTTTCAAATCGGATTCATTATTTGCAACAAAGGTATGTGTGACTGCTCAGCATAGAGAGATGCTAGATCAGGTTTTAAATTTTTTTGATATAAAGCCAGATTATGATTTAAATCTAATGAAACCTGGCCAGAACTTGTTTTCACTCACTAGCGATATCCTGTTAGGAATGAAAACAGTATTGGAAGACTTTAGGCCTGATGTTGTATTAGTGCACGGGGATACCACTACTTCTGTTATTTCAGGTTTGGCAGCATTTTATGCTGGATGCAAGGTGGGACACGTAGAGGCAGGGCTACGCACCTATAATAAATTAGCTCCTTTTCCTGAAGAAGTAAACAGGCAATTAACTGGACGCATAGCTGATTATCACTTTGCTCCAACAGAAAGGGCAAAACAGAATTTACTTGACGAAAAGATAGGGTCATTGGGGGTTGTAGTTACAGGGAATACTGTAATTGATGCCTTGCTGGATAGTGTAGAACGGGTGAAACTAATCAAGGACAACCCTAGAATTGAAGGCTTGAAAAAGTTAATTGGGGATGAGGAGGTTATTTTGGTAACTGGTCACAGAAGGGAGAATTTTGGAGAGGGTTTTTTAAACATTTGTAGTGCTCTGAAAGAGATAGCTGCGAGCTTTAATGGAAAAATAGTTTATCCAGTTCACTTAAACCCAAACGTTCAAAAGCCTGTAAAAGAAGTACTGACAGGTATTAATAATGTTTTGCTGATAGACCCGCAGCCCTATGAGGTATTTGTTTGGTTGATGAATAGATCAAAACTAATCATTACAGATAGTGGAGGAGTTCAGGAGGAGGCCCCAAGTCTTGGAAAGCCGGTTTTAGTAATGCGAAGTACAACCGAAAGGCCTGAAGCTGTCGAAGCTGGCACTGTGATTTTAGTTGGAACAGATAAGACAAGAATTGTCAACGAGGCATTAGATTTGATAATTAATGAGAATAGATATGCAAGAATGAGCGCCCTACATAATCCATATGGTGACGGTAAAGCCTCTGACAGGATTGTTGAATATCTGAGAAAAACTGATATCTAACCCTTATAAAATAAACGCATGGACAAAAAGAGTTTTTCGGTGACCACCCTGGGATTGGGGTACATAGGGTTACCTACATCTGCATTGATTGCATATAATGGAATAAAGGTTCAGGGTGTTGATGTAAATGAGGATGTTGTTGCCACTATTAATAGAGGTGAGATTCATATAGTAGAACCTGAATTGAAAAAATATGTTAGTGAAGCCATAAACATCGGAACACTTAGTGCTTCTACATGTGCTAAAGCAGCAGATGTTTACTTGATAGTGGTTCCAACTCCATTTAAAGGGGGTAATCATGAACCAGATATCTCTTTTGTCGAAACAGCTATAAGAAGCATACTCCCTCTGCTAAAAGAACAAGATCTAGTTATTATTGAATCTACCTCTCCGGTGGGTACAACTGAAAGGATGACAGGTATAATTTTTAAGGAGCGCCCGGAGTTGAATGGCAAATTGTTTATTGCTTATTGTCCTGAGAGAGTCCTTCCTGGAAATGTTATGTATGAACTGGTTCATAATGACAGGGTTATTGGCGGCATAAATGAAGTATCAACAGAGAAAGCTGTTGATTTCTATAAATTGTTTGTAAGAGGTGAACTGCATAAAACAAATGCTAGAACTGCCGAGCTTTGTAAACTTACAGAGAATGCTAGTAGAGATGTTCAAATAGCTTTTGCAAATGAGCTGTCACTGATTTGTGATAAAGCGGGTATTGATGTGTGGGATTTGATAAGGTTAGCAAATAAACATCCTAGAGTCAATATTCTTCAACCAGGTTGTGGAGTTGGGGGGCATTGTATCGCGGTTGATCCTTATTTCATAACAGCAGATTACCCTAGAGAATCTCAGATAATAGCAAAGGCACGAGAAATTAATAACTATAAGTCTTTTTGGGTTGCAGAGAAAATTGAAAGCGCAAGAATTGAGTTTGAGTTGAGGCATGGTCGTCGACCTTCAATTGCAATTATGGGACTTGCATTTAAACCTAATATTGATGACTTAAGGGAGTCTCCTGCAAAGTACATTGCACAAAGAGTTCTACAAAGTTGTAGTGATGAAGATATTTACCTTGTTGAACCTAATATTAAAGAGCATAAGGTTTTCAAGCTAACAAATTATCGAGAGGCATTTGAAAGGGCTGATATTGTAGCTTTTTTAGTTGCTCATAATGAGTTTAAAGAGCTACGCATAAAAAGTGCTACAAAGGTTATATTGGATTTTTGTGGCATCGTCGTTTGATAAACTATTTGAACTGCCCAGCTTTAGGGAATGATTATTGGAAAGGATTTTGTCCAGTTGGGTTAATCCGACAATTTAATGGCTATAGGAGACAGATAATTTTATAGTAGTTGCATCATGAAAATATGGATTGACTTTATAAATACACCTCAGGTTAGCTTTTTTGAAGGGATTGTTAATAGACTTATTAGAGAAGGTCATGATGTCATTCTAACTTGTCGCGATTCATCGAACACAGTTGACTTGCTTGAACTAACCGGGTGGAACTATAATATAATAAACGGGTATTCTGGAAAGAGTACTTTCCTTAAATACCTTATGTTCCCTTTGAGGCTAGCAAGGTTGTTCTTGTTTATAAAACGAAAGCATGTTGATGTTTCTATTTGCCAAAGTAGCTTCTATTTGCCTTTAGTCTCCTGGTTGTTGGGCATTCCAAGCATTTATACTAACGATAATGAGCATGCAAGGGGGAATCTTATTGGCTTTTTGTTTGCCAAAAGAGTTTTCTTGCCGGAACCATTAAGACCTTTCCTTTCAAGAAAAAGATTGCCTGTGAAAAGAAAATTCCAGTTTTACCCTGGAGTAAAAGAAGGTATTTATCTGTCAGGGAAAGAAGAAAACCTGCCAGCAGCCAAGAGTTCAGGAACTAGTGTGTTTTTCAGACCAGAACCAATGACTGCTCAATATTATAATGGTCCATTATTTCAGCATGATGAGTTGTTAGTATCATTAGCTCAGCAGGTTAGTGTTACAATAATTCCTAGAGGGGTGGGGCAACTTGAGCATTACAAGGATATAAAGTTTAGGCAATGCACAGTATTGGAAAAAGCAATTGATTTTAAGACTATTGTAAGAGAATGTGATGTTTTTATAGGTGGAGGGGGTTCGATGACACGAGAACTTGCGGTATTAGGTAAGAAAGTAATTAGTACTTATGCCGGAGAGCTATTGGCCGTGGATAGGTATTTAATTGAACTTGGATTGATGCAGCATATTTTACAACCTGATGTTCAATCTATTCTTAGAATAGTTGATAAATCATATGACGATTCTATCATGAAAGCCTCGAAAATGCTCCTTGATAAAGGTATCTTAGCTAATAAGCTATTGTATAGTAGTGTATTTGAAATTAATATTATGTAAAATGATTAAGACAGCTGTTGTTGGTTTAGGAAAAATGGGGTTATCCCATGCCGCTATATTGGGAGCGCATCCAGATGTTGACCTGGTTGCTGTATGCGATACTTCCCAGATAGTATTGAGTGCATTTAAGCAATACAATTCCAAAATAAAGGTATATGATGATTTTAGGGAAATGTACGCGAATGAGAGACTTGATGCTGTATTTTTGGTCACTCCTACAAAATTGCATTATCTAATGGCTAAACCAGCCATTGAGAAGGGGTTGCATGTGTTTTGTGAAAAACCTTTATGCTTTTCAATAGATGAAGGAGAAGAGCTGGTTGCACTTGCAGAGAAACACAAAGTAAACAATCAGGTTGGTTTTCATAATCATTTTATTGGGACTTTTAGAGAGCTAAAGCGTTTGTTATCAGCTGGTGTGCTAGGAGAGCTGCTTCATTTTTCGGGAGAGGCATATGGGCCTGTTGTGACTAAATCAAAAGGGGGTACATGGAGGTCTAAAAAGTCGGAAGGCGGAGGATGCTTAAATGATTATTCTTCACATGTCGTTAATCTGATTCAGGGATGTATTGGGAGGCCTGTTCAGGTTAAAGGTACACTATTGAAAAAGTTTTATAGCAAAGAAGTAGAGGATGGAGTTTTTTCCTCATTGATACTATCAAATGGGTTGTCAGGAACCCTTTTGGTGAATTGGAGTGATGAAACTTATCGCAAAATGTCTACAAGCTTGATGGTTTTTGGTGAAAGAGGGAAGATTATTTGCGATGCAACTGAAATTAAGATATACTTAAAAGAAGAAAACAAGAAAGAAGGTTTAGCTAAAGGTTGGAATGTAAAGTATATAACTGATTTAGCATTGCCTGTAAACTTTTATTTAAGGGGCGAGGAGTACTCAGCCCAGATAGACTACTTTATAGAGAACGTGAAGATGGGAAAGGTGGGTGACATAAATACATTTGAGGAAGGACTTTATACTGATAAAGTAAGTCAAATGCTTATTAACGATTCAATTTAGAAACTATGGATAAGGTCTTGTTTGGTGACAACCAGTTTTTTGCAGTAAACCATTTGTCTGATGAGAAATCACGTCAGCAATCGATGCGTTTTCGGGATACTAAGTCTATTATGAATGTTCTAGATCAGGCTATTGATCTAGGCATTAATACTTTTATGTGTACTACACATGATCGAATAGGTGAAATTACTGAGATCATGCGCAACAATAAATCTAAATATCAGGATTTTAATTTTTTTCCATGCATGCCTTATGCTCATAAATATGCAAATGCTGTAACGGAACTAGGAATAGTAGGATCAATTAAAGAGTATGTACCAGGCAATATTTTCAGTTTTGCGATCAAAGGCGGAATGGGTATTCTGAATAAGGACTTCAGTAAACTAATGGAATTGCTTATTGATGCAGAGATGAAAATGTTTAGGGGAGTTAAGACCCCTGTTATTTTTCTGCAGAATGTTTTGGTTGATCTGATTTTAGGATTGGGTATGTATGAAGTCTTTGCTCAGTATCATGATTATATCAAGAAGAAGTTTGATGCAGAACCCGGTTATATAACTATGAACATGCCTAGATTATTGGATGCTCTTGAATCTGTAGGAATTTCAAATCCAATAATTTGTAGTTCAATTAATAAGATAGGCTTTAGAATGTCTGGGGGTATAGAACTATATGAAAAGTATCTTAACGAGAAAACTTTTCGACCAATAGCTATGCAGGTTCTGGCAGCAGGAGCTTTAAGTCCTAAAGAAGCAATAGAGTATCTGGCAAATTTTCCCCAAATAGAATCAGTCCTTTTTGGTGCTTCCTCAAGAAGCCATATTGAAGAGACCAAATTGCTTATAGAAAGCTACTTAAATGCGGTTTGAGGTTTTTCTCAAACCGCATTTTGTTTGACTGGAATTAGCAAAGTATATCCAACTAGCATGATAACCTTGTCAGATTCCCTGAAAATGGGTCGGATAAAAATATTTAAATGGAGTAGGGGTTTTTGGAGTGGATGGTGTCATTGTAATCTTCCCTTAGCTAGCTACACCCAAAACTAAAGAATTCCAATCAGAATT
>CALCRD010000050.1 GCA_937894355.1 uncultured Bacillus sp. | reverse complement strand
AGGCTCACGGGTGAGCCTGCGGAAAGCGGAGTGTCTGGAGCGGAAATCAACAGCCGAGTTTAACAGAGTCAAAAAAATGAAATTGAAAGGACGAGAGATATGTCCCTATTCCGGAATAAAAAAGATGAAATTATTGAGAGGGATCGCAAGTTTTTATGGCATCATATGGTTCCATATCGGGAAAAGGCGGCGCCAACGGTTGCGGTGGAGGCGAAGGGGTCATGGATTACTGATATTGATGGCCAGAAGTATTTGGATGGGATGTCGGGTTTGTGGTGTGTGAATGTGGGTTATGGTCGGGAGGAGTTGGCTCAAGCGGCAGCGGAGCAGCTTAAAAAGATGAGTTATTATCCGCTTACTCAGAGTCATCTTCCGGCGATTGAGCTGGCGGCGAAGTTATCGGAGTGGCTTGAAGGGGATTATGTGATTTTCTTTTCTAATAGTGGGTCGGAAGCAAATGAGACAGCTTTTAAAATTGCTCGGCAGTTTCATCAGCAAAATGGCGAGCCGAACCGCTATAAATTTATTTCTCGGTACCGGTCCTATCACGGGAATTCAATGGGTGCTTTAGCGGCAACGGGTCAGGCGGTTCGAAAGTATACCTATGAACCATTGGCACCTGGGTTTATCCATGTGAGTCCTCCGGATAGTTATCGCCGTCCTGAGGGTCAGTCGATTGAGCAATTTAATCTGCAATGTGCAGCAGAAATTGAGAAAACGATTATTTGGGAGGGGAAGGAAACAATCGCAGCGATTATTATGGAGCCTGCGATTACCGGTGGAGGAATGCTTGTGCCGCATCCTGTTTATATGGAAAAGGTGCAAGATATTTGTGATAAATATGGGGTTCTATTAATTATCGATGAGGTGATTTGTGGCTTTGGCAGGACGGGCAAAAAGTTTGGCCATATGCATTATGCGGTTAAACCAGATATTGTCACGATGGCCAAAGGGCTGACCAGTGGCTATTTACCCTTGTCGGCAACAGCTGTCCGCCGTGATTTATATGAAAAGTTCCAGAGTTCGGAGGAGTTTGGGTTTTTCCGCCATGTGAATACCTTTGGTGGAAATCCGGCTGCATGTGCTTTGGCTTTGAAAAATCTAGAAATCTTTGATCGCGAAGATCTTGTTGAGCGGTCGCGTATTTTGGGTGAAAGGTTAAGGGATGAGTTGAATGTGTTACAGGGTCATCCGCTGGTTGGCGATATTCGCAGTTTCGGTCTTTTACTAGGGATTGAATTGGTAGCAAACAAAACAACTAAGGAGCCAGTGGCAGCTGGTAAAATTGATGCTATTATTGCTAAATGCAAATCGCGGGGATTGATTATTGGAAAGAATGGGGCGACGGTTGCCGGCTATAATAATATTCTTACCATGTCTCCGCCGTTATCCTCAACGGATGACGATCTCCAGTTTATTGTAACGACGGTAAAGGAAGCATTTACTGAGGTTAATTAAATATTTTGTTGCCGGAATTGAAGTGGCAGCGGTGCGTTTAGTGACTTTAACCGCTCGTGGCAAGGAGGAAAACGCTTCCACTTAGTTGAAGAAACACCAAATATTAGTTTTATAACCGTATTGAAAATTGGCTGAAAATTTGATAAAATTAGAAAAATCGGAAAAGCTATGTGTGACTGGCGAAACGCGGATTACCGTGAGGAAGCACATAGTGTCGTAGCCGTTCGCCTGGGCAAGAGGTAAGGGAAGTGTCCCTTACCTCTTTATGCATATCAGGAGTTGATTGGCAAATTGATAGACTGCTAGACTACATTACATTTGCTTCAATTTGTTTTTGCTAAAAGTTTTTATTTAATCTATTAATCTAAAACAAAAAGGGGAAATAACAAAATGAGCACAGTAACTTTAGAAACAGTCAAAACAATTAAAACCTTGAATGCTATTGCACAAAGCGGGCTAAATGTATTCAATAAAGGAAACTTTACAATCGATAATGATAGTGTAAATCCTGATGCCATTCTTGTACGTAGTTTTAATATGCATGCAATGGAATTTGGCGACAATTTAAAAGCAATCGCACGTGCTGGCGCAGGTGTTAATAATATTCCGATTGAAAAATGCACTGAGGAAGGTATTGTTGTTTTTAATACTCCAGGGGCTAATGCTAATGCTGTAAAAGAAATCGTTTTAACCTCACTTATGGCTTCATCTCGTAATTTATTTGCCGGTGTGACTTGGACAAAGTCGTTAATAGGTGAAGGTGAGCAAGTACCAAAGCTTGTAGAAGCAGGAAAGAAACAATTTGTTGGTAAAGAAATTAAAGGAAAAACTTTGGGTGTCATCGGTTTAGGTGCAATCGGCGCACTAGTTGCCAATGACGCACTAGATTTAGATATGGATGTCATTGGATTTGACCCGTTCATTTCTGTTGATACGGCTTGGAATTTGTCACGTAATGTGCAACGGGCTATGAACATTGAACAAGTATTTGCCAATGCTGATTATATTACTGTTCACGTTCCTTTGACCAATGACACAAAGGAAATGTTTAACCAAACAACATTTGGCATTATGAAGCCTGGCGTTCATATTTTGAATTTCTCTCGTGGTGAGCTTGTGAATGAAGCGGATATGGAAGCAGCACTTGAAAGTGGTGTTGTTGGTAAGTATATTACTGATTTCCCGAATGAAAATGTATTGAAAATGAAAAATACGGTTTCTATTCCCCATCTTGGTGCCTCTACTGCAGAATCAGAGGAAAATTGTGCGATTATGGCTGC
>CALCRD010000049.1 GCA_937894355.1 uncultured Bacillus sp. | reverse complement strand
TTGGTCTTTCTACCGAATTTTATACTCATTTTACATCACCAATTCGTCGGTACCCTGACTTAATTGTGCATCGGTTAATTCGGACTTATTTAATTGAAGGAAAACTTGATCAGGCAACGAGAGAAAAGTGGGATGCATCCCTTCCTCAGATTGCCGAGCACTCTTCAAAAATGGAGCGTCGTGCCGTTGATTCAGAGCGGGAAACAGATGAGTTGAAGAAAGCCGAGTACATGGCTGATAAAATTGGTGAAGTATACGATGGAATAATTAGCTCGGTAACGAATTTTGGGTTATTTGTTGAATTGCCGAATACGATAGAAGGACTTGTTCATGTTAGTTACATGACGGACGATTATTATCGCTTTGATGAACGCCATTTTGCTATGATTGGGGAACGGACAGGAAATGTCTTCCGAATTGGCGATGAGATCACTGTTCGGGTCATCAATGTGAATAAAGATGAACGTTCGATTGACTTTGAAATTGTCGGGATGAAAGGCACTCCTCGTCGTGAAAGAACGGGTACAACACGTGTCTTTAAAACAGGCAGTGACCAAAAAAAATCGCGACAAGGGCAAAGTAAGGGTAGAACTGACTCGAAATCTGCGTCTAGTTCTTCATCTTCGAAACAGAATGGGAAACAAAAGAAGAAGAAGTCCTATGACAATTCCTCGAAAGCAAAACGAGAAGGTAAGAAAAAACGACGTTAAATTTTGTGAGGGAGCCTGGTAATCGGGGCTCCCTTTTGTTCACATTGAGCATTGGGCTTAATTTTGGTAAAATATAGAGATAGAAAGTGAGGGGAAGCCGATGCCAAAAGGCGAAGGTAAAGTTGTTGCGCAAAACAAAAAGGCATTTCATGATTACTTTATTGAGGAAACTTATGAAGCAGGGATTGTTTTACAAGGAACTGAGATTAAATCCATCCGTGCTGCTCGGGTAAATTTAAAGGATTCATATGCGCGGATTCACAATGGCGAGATGTTTTTATATAGCATGCATATAAGCCCGTATGAGCAGGGTAACCGTTATAATCATGATCCGTTAAGAACACGAAAGCTATTGCTTCACAGAAAGCAAATCAACACCTTGATTGGGGAAACGAAGGAAGCCGGTTATGCACTTATTCCGTTAAAAGTATATTTGAAAAACGGATTTGCCAAAGTATTAATCGGACTTGCTAAAGGTAAGAAAAAATACGATAAGCGTGAAGATTTAAAGCAAAAAGACGCTAACCGTGAAATTCAACGTGCTCTTCGAGATAAACAGAAGATGTAGGTTTTGCTCATTGGAATTCATTCTTAAACAATGTAAAAAGTAGTAATGGCAATAAAGGTAGAATGTTACAATTGAAAAACTTATAATAAGTGTTATAATAAGTTATGTCACCAAGGTGGCTGAATAACTTTTGCTCGAGACTTCAAAGAGCAATCCTAACGTCAAGTGTGGTGAATAACCCACTGACCATTTCTATGGGGACGCTACGGATTCGACAGGGGTAGTTCGAGCTTAGGTTGCGAGTCGAGGGGATCGGCCTCGTTAAAACGTCAAAGCCAATAACTGGCAAAACTAACAACAACCTAGCTTTCGCTGCTTAATAGCGCGTAGGCTGTTCCTCCCTCCATTGTCCATGTGGTAGGGTAAGGGACTCACTTTTAATGGACTACGCCGGATTCCACCGTCTGAGGATGAAGGAAGAGAACAACCAGACTAGCTGCTCTGACGCCTGTCGGTAGGCATAGGATGCAGCGAATCGCCAATATGCCGACTACACTCGTAGAAGCTTAAGTGCCGATATTTCTGGACGTGGGTTCGATTAGTAATTAGTCGCCTTGTGTGGTAACACACAAGTGAAAACCTGGCTTTATCGGTGAAACCTAAGTCGCTTTAAAATAGCGATAAGGCAATGCCGAGCGGTATGTGAAGTAATTCAACAGCCGTGTATCGACTTATAGGCTGCCATGAATGTGTGGTAGTACTAAGATGCGAAATTCCTTGCCTGAAGGGTAAAATTTATATTTCGCATAAGACGCCAGGGGACCTGTAAGTGAGCAGGTTCAAGATATAGTCAGTGCCATGTCGAAAGCATGGAACAGCACGTCCCACCGTCTCCACCATACATAGGTGGATATAAAGACTAGCTATTGCAGCTGGTCTTTTTTTATTTGGTAAAAAATCCAACCTCAAATTTCATTTAGGAACTTTCCAATTCATTAATAATTGGTGATAAACCAAAGTGAAAATCGAATTTCAAGAGTGCTTCATTAAATTGTTTGAGTACTTCTTTTTCTTTGAAGATAATTTTCTCTTCGCAAAAAAGGGTACGACCAAAACGAAATAAGCCTTCTTGTTCTTGATGAGATATTTGTGGTAAAGAATCTTTTGAGGGAAAGAATTCACTTCCTATTGGGTAGGGGGTATGGAAAGAAAAGTTATAATCAAGGTGACCAATGGAAAGGAAAAATAATGAGTAGTAGTCATTTTCAATTTCGACATTACACTGCTGGCACTTTAGAATCTTTTTTTCGTGAGAGTAATAGAAGTCCCATTTAGAGACATAATCAAATTTTCTTTCATCCATCCATTGATCATAATGAAGAGGACAAAATTCTAGGTAGGTAATTTTTCTTGGATCAAGGGGTTGGAAAAATGAAATTTTTGAAAAAGGAGATATGATTAATTTTTGCAAAGCTTCATTTTTCAAGGAATACAATTTTTCCTTTTTATCTTCATAATCCACTTTATGGATACGTGCATTTCGAGCTTTTACTTGAAATTCTTTTGCCCAACGACTTATCCACATTGTCCAAAATGCGAGTTGTAGGCTGGCACCTAGCTTAGAATCTGTTAGGTACCATTCTTCCAACATTTTTCTCCATTTATTTTCATAAAACTCCTTTTCAATTGTTTTATTTTCCGCCCTGGTTTTAACCGCATTTTTTATAGCCTTTTTTCGCGTATCTTTTATCTTACTTTCATGCTGAAGACGCCAATTATTTATTTGAACTTGAGAAATATTTCTTATATGATATGAATCGTAATTTGGGTACTCTAACTGTTTACCCCATTTCTTAAATGTGCAATATCCAACAACTTTTAACTTTTTTTGCTGTGTCCATCTTAAACGTTCTGTTTTGGTAATATTTAATAGTTCTTCAACCTTGCATGGGTGAAATCCTAAATCTGTTCGAAATTCTCTGTAGACACCTTTTAACAGAACTTCGTTTTCATACAAAAGTAACATCAATTTAGATAGAAGCTGTTCTTTTCTAGTATTATTAATCTCCTTTTGGGCTAAATTTAGAAAATCGCCAATTTGATCTTTTCGTAACTTAGATAAATCCTCCGCAACTTCATCGTAATGAATCATATAATTCACCTTCCTTTATTTATATATTATCACAAACGGAACAAATGTTCTAATTTTAAGTGAGAAAAAACGATTGTATTTACATATCTTGATTGGTAATAATATCTCCATTATTATTATTTCAAAATAATGAAATCGTCGTGTATAATAGTAGAATGGCAGGGAAGACGTACCTGTTAAGTTAATAAGTAAACAGTCATATTATGTATTTAGAGAGAGGGATACAAATGGAAATTCCAATAGTAATACTCATCGTAATCGGTATCCTTTTTTTTCTATTAATATTTGTAATCCTCAACTTAAACATTAGGAATAAGAAAATTAATTTAGAACTGCACCAAGCCCAAGAACAGTTCCGTTCGATAATTGGCTCTGCTAATGATGCGATTATTCTGGCCGATAGTAAATCAACTATTATATCTTGGAACAAAGGTGCTGAAAAAATATTTGGCTATCAAGAAGCAGAAGTGTTAAACCAAAATTTAAATATGATCATTCCTAAAAAATATCGGGAAGCTCATGTAAAGGGTACAGCTAGATTCATTACAACCAAAGTACCTAAAGTCATCGGGCAAACTGTTGAATTACAAGGACTGCATAAAAATGGCAAGGAAATTCCAGTAGAACTCTCCCTATCATACTGGGAAATAAATGGTGAAACGTTCTTTAGTGGGATTATTCGGGATATTTCTGAACGGAAACAAGCTGAAGCAAAAATCAACTTCCTAGCTTTCCATGACGAATTAACAAAATTACCTAATCGCCGACTTTTTAACATGTTCGTAGCAGAGGAAATTACCAAAGCCAAAGCAAAAGAGGATTCAATGGTTCTCATGATGCTAGATTTAGATGGATTTAAAAACGTAAATGACACCTTTGGGCATTCCTTTGGCGACCTTTTATTAATAGAAATAGGCTATCGGTTAAATCGTGTTATTGAAAACAATGGTTTGGTCGCCCGAATGGGCGGAGATGAGTTTACTTTGATAAGGACGGGAATGAAAGAACAAAGCGATGCAGCAGAACTGGCACAGCAAATTATGACAATAGTTGAGGAACCAGTGCTCATTGAACATCAAAAGATTTTTATATCCACAAGTATTGGAATTGCTTGGTATCCAAATAATGGCCAAGA
>CALCRD010000048.1 GCA_937894355.1 uncultured Bacillus sp. | reverse complement strand
GTGGAAATTTTGCATAACGGTACCAATATCAGAAAACAAGCCAATGCTCAGTCTGCTGTTGTTAAGCGAGTAAACAAAGGTGAGGTATTCGAGGTTGTTAGTTTAGAAAATGATTGGTACCGAATTCGCTTGGAAAATGGAGTTACAGCGTATGTTGCCGGATGGATTGTTTCCGCCAAGGGATCCGTAGCTCAAGTTGCCAAACAGGGCAGCAATTTTAATTTGAAAAATAAAACCATTGTCATTGACGCTGGGCATGGCGGTCGAGATGTAGGAACTCTAGGGTATCGAGGAACTTTGGAAAAAGATGTTACACTGCAAACTGCGGTATTACTTAGCAATAAGTTAAAGGCAGCTGGCGCAAATGTCATCCTAACTCGTTCTTCTGATAGCTTTTCTTCATTACTCTCTCGGGTGCGCACTTCCCACTATCATGGTGCAGATGCCTTTATTAGCATTCATTATGATAGTATTTCCGACCGAAGTGTTAGAGGAATGACTAGCTTTTATTATCATGGCTTTCAGAAAGCACTAGCTTTATCGCTGGAAACAGCAGTGGCTCAGTCTACTAACATTAAAAATCGAGGCACTAGATTCGGCGATTATCATGTTATCCGCGAGAACAAACAAAATGCTGTTCTTTTAGAGTTGGGATATTTAAGTAATCCAGCTGAGGAAGCCATGATTAATTCCCGTGACTTCCAAGAAAAAGCCTCAACAGGCATCTTTAAGGGACTGGTCAACTATTTTAGTAATTGATTTGAAAAATATAGGATAAAAAACGGCTGTCGCGTTAAATGCGACAGCCGTTTTTTTAGGACGATGGAATTATTTATTTTTACTATCTAAGATTAACGTGACT
This sequence comes from uncultured Bacillus sp., assembly GCA_937894355.1. Taxonomy (GTDB): domain Bacteria; phylum Bacillota; class Bacilli; order Bacillales; family Cytobacillaceae; genus Bacillus_BU. Next base: position 2,900 of record CALCRD010000048.1, on the reverse strand, counting down.
GGGCCGTCGTTGGTGAACTGGACATCCATCATGGCGCCGAAAACCCCGGTTTCTACTTTTAATCCTTTTTCTCTTAAATATTGATTAAAGGCATCGTATATTTCGGTAGCATGGTCAGGTCGGGCAGCTTCCATGAAATTGGGTCTTCGCCCTTTGCGACAGTCTCCGTATAGTGTGAATTGTGATACTGATAATATTTCGCCCGCTACGTCTAATAGTGACAGATTCATTTTTCCATCACGGTCTTCAAAAACTCGTAGGTTTGCTATTTTTTCAGCCAAAAAAGAAGCATCTGAAAGTTTGTCGTCATGGGTTACTCCGACAAGTAGGACAAATCCGCGTTTTATTTCACCTACGATTTTCTCTTCGACTATGACTCTGGCATCTTTACTACGTTGTACGACTATTCGCATGGGGAACTCCTTAGTTCATTATCCTTCTTACGGCGTATAAATCTGGTATTTGTTTGATTCGATCGACTACTTTTTGTAGATGGGCGACGTTATGAATCGAAATTGACATGGTGATGGTGGCCGCTTTGTTTCGATCGGATTTACCTTGTACGGCGCTGATATTGGTTTTGGTTTCGTTGACGGCTTGTAAAACCTCGTTTAATAGGCCCCGACGATCATAACCGGTTATTTCAATGTCGACGTTGTATTCTTTTCGGTCGTTAAGCCCTGTTTCCCATTCGACTGGAATAAGCCTTGCTGCAGCGTCATCGGTATTTATGTTGGTACAGTCAGAGCGGTGGACGGAGACGCCTCTTCCTTTGGTAATAAATCCAACAATATCGTCTCCAGGAACTGGATTACAGCAGCGTGACAGACGAATTAGCAGATTATCGATACCGGAAACGCGGACACCGGATTCACGTTTCTTTTTATTGGGAAATCCTTTAAGTTCGGCAACGGCATTAGAGATATTTTTTTCTTGTTCAAGATCGCGTTTTTTGCGCCATTTTTCAGTTAGACGATTGGCAACTTGTAGGGCAGTTACTCCGTTATAACCTACTGCTGCATACATATCATCATCATTGGAGAAATTGAATTTTTCAGCTACTCGCCTCAAATTTTCAGCGGTTAAAATTTCTTTGATGTCAAAATCCATGGTACGGATTTCTTTTTCAACCATTTCTTTACCTTTGATGACGTTTTCTTCTCGTCGTTGCTTTTTGAAGAAGGCTCTGATTTTATTTTTAGCTTGCGATGTTTGGGCAAGCTTTAGCCAGTCCTGACTTGGACCATATGAATGCTTAGATGTTAGGATTTCAATGATATCGCCTGTTTTAAGTTTATAATCAAGGGTAACCATTTTCCCATTAACTTTGGAACCGATTGTTTTATTACCAATTTCCGAATGAATTCGATAGGCAAAATCGATGGGAACGGAACCTGACGGAAGTTCGATAACATCCCCTTTAGGTGTAAAAACAAATACCATATCGGAGAATAAATCAATTTTTAATGATTCCATAAACTCTTCGGCATCGGCCGTGTCGTTTTGGAACTCGAGAATTTCTCTAAACCAAGTAAGCTTCTCTTCGTAGGAAGCTGCGTCCTTAACTGATTTGCCTTCTTTGTAAGCCCAGTGAGCGGCTACCCCGACCTCGGCAATTTCATGCATTTCTGTTGTTCTAATTTGAACCTCAAGCGGATCTCCCTTTGGTCCAATCACAGTTGTGTGCAAGGATTGATACATATTCGGTTTCGGCATGGCAATATAATCTTTAAACCTACCTGGCATTGGCTTCCAGCAAGTATGGATAATACCAAGAACAGCATAACAATCTTTGATGCTATTAACGATAACACGAACCGCAAGTAGGTCGTAGATTTCATTGAATTGCTTGTTTTGCAGATGCATTTTCCGATAAATGCTATAAATATGCTTAGGGCGTCCGTTGATTTCGGCTTTAATATTGACATCGGCCATTCTTAAACGAACTTCCTCGATGACCTCGACTAAATATTGCTCACGTTCGGCCCGCTTTTTCTTCATTAAATTAACAATCCGATAGTATTGTTGCGGATTTAAATATCTTAACGCAGTGTCTTCAAGCTCCCATTTAACTTTGGAAATCCCCAATCTATGGGCAAGTGGGGCAAAAATTTCCAGAGTCTCATTGGAAATCCGACGTTGTTTCTCGTTTGGCAAATGCTTTAATGTCCGCATATTATGCAGTCGGTCAGCAAGTTTAATCAAAATAACCCTCATATCCTGGGCCATTGCGATAAACATTTTCCGATGATTTTCTGCCTGTTGTTCTTCATGAGATTTATATTTAATTTTCCCGAGTTTCGTCACACCATCGACAAGCATTGCCACTTCATCGTTAAATGCTGTCTTTATATCCTGAAGAGTAACCTCAGTATCTTCGACGACATCATGAAGAAAACCGGCTGCAACCGTTGCAGGATCCATTTCTAAGTCAGCTAAAATCCCAGCTACTTGAATTGGATGGATAATATACGGTTCACCAGATTTTCGATATTGTTCACGATGAGCATGCTTGGCAAACTCATATGCCTGTATCACTAATCTAACATGATCATCATTTAAGTATGCTTTTGTACGGTCGATGACTTGTTCGGCGCTAAGTACTTGATCGTTCGCCATTATAATCACCTTTATTTAATTTCGTATTTTATTTTTATATCCTAAAATTTTTACTGTATTAAACTTGGTTGTTGATTTCCGCTGCAGGTCGCTCGCTCCAATCAACTAAGACATTAACACAGTCAAATAATAAAATTGTAATTTGAAGGATGTTACTATTATCGAAAAAAAAAGGCCAGTTGTAAAGAGATAGCCCGTTATTTTTGTGTCAATAAGTAAACTATTGAAATTATCTGTAAAATATTATTATATTATACGTTTTCAAATGATTCAAACTTCTT
>CALCRD010000047.1 GCA_937894355.1 uncultured Bacillus sp. | reverse complement strand
AATCCTCCCTGAATTTATTATAGCATATGATAAGCATTTTTATTAGGAAGGGTGATTAAATGGATAGAAAGAAAGCCCTTGTCCTGCTCACAGGGCTAGTTATCAACGCACTGGGACCACCATCAGCGCTGTTGAACATTTTAATAGCTTGCATAGCGCTAGATTATATGACTGGGGTCCTAAGGGCAGCCTACGAGCGCAGGATGAACTCCAGAATAGGAGCAAAAGGAATCATCAAAAAAATAAGCTATCTAGTAGCTGTAGCACTTGCACACCAGCTAGACCTTTGGCTAGGGACCGGGGATGCACTCCGGTCCCTTTCTATGTCACTTTTTATAGGCAATGAAGTTTGGTCTAACGTAGAGAATCTCGCTGTGATGGGCATAGTTTTTCCACAGCCGGTGCTGGTGAAGATTAAGGAAATGATGGGTAAGGAACAGCTGGAGAAAAACGGGGGAAAATGAAAGGGAGGATACACATGGCTGAAAAGTTGGCACCCAATTTTATGGACTCCGAATTTAAATGTAGATGTTGCGGGAAGCTGCCAGAAAAGGGGATGAAAACACTTCTCATTGTGTTACTGCAGCGGTTGCGGGATAGAGTGGACAAGCCTCTTACCGTCACTAGCGGTTACCGTTGTCAAAAACATAACAAAGTCGTTGGAGGAGCGACCAATAGCCAGCATGTTCTGGGGACTGCAGCTGATATTAGGGTACCTAGTGGCTTGACTGTGCCTCAGCTAGCTCAGATTGCTGCTGAGGTGGGCTTCGATGGTATAGGCCGTTATATCAGGCAGGCATGTGGATGTGAGAGGGCAGAAAGCGAGGTGGGACGGATAATGAAAGCGATGCTATCTCAACCAATGGCAGGGAAGACTGATGCAGAAATAGTTTCAACAAGAAATAAAGCTATAAAGGCATTAGAAGGTTTGGGGTACAAGGTTGTAAACACACTGTTCACTGATGATTGGTATAAGCAGGAGAATATGAAAAAAAGAGGAGTCGTTCAAATTCCTCTGTGCTTTCTAGCTAAATCTCTAGAGAACATGAGCCTTTGCCACGCAGTCTATTTTTGTAATGGGTGGGAAAAGGCTAGGGGTTGCAAGATAGAGCATGAGGCAGCCAAAAACTACGGTGTTAAAATTATATACGAAGAAGGAGATGAATAATTATGACCTGGGATAATGTTGTGATTCAAGTTGTTCAGTACTTGGTGCCAGCGATTGGCGCCCTTTTGGTTGCTCTTCTGGGCTACCTAATTACTTACATTTCTAAGCACCAGGAGAAGCTCAAAAATGACATCTTGCGCGAAGCTCTTGGTGCTGCCCTTGCGGAAGCCCACGTGGTGGGCAGGGATGCAATAGTGGCCACGCAGCAAAAACTCGTGGATGACCTAAAAGCCGCTGCTGAGGACGGAAAGCTCACCAAAGAAGAGGCTGCTCAGGCTATGACTGCGGCAAAATATTATTTTGTGACTCATCTATCGAGCCGTAGCAAGGATATTCTAAGGAAAGCTCTTGGACCTATTAATAATTGGTTGGACACTTTTTTAGAGGCCAAGCTAGGCGAATACAAGGGTGGAGCCCAGGCTGAGGTTGCAAGGCTCGCAAACCCTATTTTGCCTGGTTTGACCGAGTAGGTCAGATCAGGTATGGGATGACAGAAGACGGCCCACGGCTGCATTACAGCATGCATCTGGGAGATAGCGGCAGACTTAACGCAGCTGTGGGCTTTTCATTGGACGGAAAACCCCGCTGGGGTATAGAAGCACGTTGGAGATTTTAGGGGGCCGATGAGGCCCTCTTTTTTATTCTTGAAAATTATTTGAAATTATGGTAAGGTAAATTTAATTCAAGGGAAGGTAGTGAGTAAATGATACATAATAGGAAAGCCACAAAATTAAAGGCAGTTCACGATCAAGATCTTGAACAATTTCTTGTTTCGCTCGGTTTGTTTTCTAAAGTTAAAAATGGGATGGAAAGATGTCTGGTTTGTGGTTGCCCAATAACACTAGATAATCTTGGATGTGTGTTTCCATACGAAGGTGAAATTAAACTATGTTGCGGGCAGCTTTCTTGTTATAACGATGTAACGAAAAAAAGGTTATCCGAATGACAATGGCAGAGACTTTAAAATTTTTCAAGATATTATTAGCTAATGGCTGGACTTGGACAACCTTGCTTATCGGAGTAATTGTTTTTATTTTCTTGAATCCAGAAAAAGTGCAAATATGGTCCGCCTTGATTTGGCAGGCACTTACAATAATAAATAGTAAGTGGGATAAAAAAGCTGTTGCTAATGATATTCAGGGACGACTGACATTGGGTTGTAAAGGTATATCGCAAATAGGTTCAGATGCATTACCTTATGGGATTAAAGTGGAATGGGTTGAAGAGACGGATCCTGAATCTTTTATTGAAAAAAAAGAAGTAGTTGTTTGTCTAAATTATCATCGTAACAAAGATAGGAATTTATCTAAAGCTGTAATATCTTTTATAAATAAGGGATTACTGCCAAGGGCAAAGAAATATTCGGATTGCAAATTAATGCTGTCTTCTGACTTATTAGCTGCCAAGAAAATTTTAATTCATGGAGCAGAAGAGGCCTTAGATTTATACCAAAAAGAAATTTTAGATCCAGCATTGAAAGATTTAGTGGTAGAAAAATGGTTTAAGGAATTGTGCATAGTTGATGATAACGGTCTGTATAGTTATGTTTTAATTAAGGAATTAGTGCGAATGGGTAATAAATTATATCCGCGTCATCCTTCATTGGAAATTTCAGAAGAGGTCAATGAATTTGTTGAATTTTTATACAAAATAGCTAGTAAAGAAAAAGGTATAGATGTAGATTTATCTTTTGAAGGTAAGTTTATTCAAACCAGCGTCGTTTTAGTAGCTGATGATTCCGTAACAGATTTTTATGGAATAGACCCATATGTTAAGAGAGTTAGGTCCTTGTTGAGAAAAGGGATCTCAAGCGTTTATTTATGTGCTTGGGGAACTAAGGTTTCTCTCGCAAAGAGTGTAGAAGAACAAATTCGGAGCGATAAAAACATTTATTCTATTATTCCCAGAAGGTATAGACCGACAAAATTCGGAACACGAGAAGCAGTTGTCATTGAGATTATAGCTAGAGGAAATCTTGGTTTGGAAGAAGTAGCGGTAATGCTTGAAGATTAATCTTTTGAGTAGATATTATTCCTCTTGTCAGAAGGAGTCCCATAATATTAGAATAAGCGTCGGGCTGTCTTTTGGCAGCCCTTATTTCAATACGATAGTAGAAATCAAGCGGGATAGCTCTCGTTGGCTATGTTGACAGTGATGCAGGTGGCGAGGCTCTTATCTCGCACCTGTTCGGTCCTCCTCTCTACGCGCCGCCTTATAATCGCACAGTAAAGGATGCCAGCAGCGATCCCGAGGGGCAAGAGCATAGTAGCCCATACATCGCGAGAGAGGCTAGCCCCGAGTTAGAGGGCAAGGAGATTGCCGGCCTTGGGGCTAGGGACATCAGCCCAGAGCTAACAGCAAAGGAGGTGGGTTAATGAGTCGCAATATAATCCAAGGCAAGGGCATGCTCTTAGGAGAGCGTCTCACCAAGGGCATAGAACTGTCCAGGAGCGACGGCTTGGCTGTGTCTATACTGGAGGCTACCTGGACACTCAAACCGCCATCCTCGGGTACCCCAACGAGCCCAGCGGAGGCAGTGATCGATGGGGCCAAGGTTAGCGCATTGGTGGAGCCCACAGAAATCGGAACTCATATTTTAGAGTTCACAGCAAATCTGACGGATGGGCAGATAGATAAAACCAGATTGAGGTTTGACGTACAGTAGAAATAGAAAAGGCTCCTTGCGGAGCCTTTCTGCTTATAATTCTTTTGATCTAAAGTATTCCAACAAAGTTTTGTTTAATTCGTTAAATGTATAATATGTGTGTATAAGCAAAGTTTCTACAAGTTCTTTTGTTTTTCCATCGGCTTCAGATGTGTATAGTTCACTTGCCATCTCATCTTTAAGTTTCTCTATATTGTCTAACAGCTTCTTTTCTAATTCATATGTTCCCATTCTATAAGCTTCCTTTCTTTTTTAAAATGTGGCACCTATTAAAATATTCTGCGTCGCAAGGTAAAATCCCTTCTTCACCATCGCAGAGGTGCTAGTGGTTTACACAGATGGTCAAACAGATATAGAGTGGGTGCAGATTACAGTTATTGGGGGCCGCTAAGGCCCCTATTTTTAGTTTATAAAGGATTTTTACCTTTTAAGACGAACTTTAATAATATAGAAAAGCTAACTTTACACTATAAAGGGCGTTGATGCTGTATTTTGTGCTACAATTTTAAGTCAAATTTTATGTCCAAATGAAAGGGGGCTGTGCTGAATGAACAGCCAAACGCCGATTGAACCTAATATTACTACGCTGCCACGGTCGGCACAACGCTTTTTTACATACATAGACTTGTTTGCTGGTATCGGTGGGTTTCATCAAGCTGGAGATTCTCTTGGCGGTAAATGTATTTTTGCAAGCGAAATTGACGCAGAAGCAAAAAAGGCATATGCTGCTAATTACGGATTAGACCCGCTAGGCGATATTACTAAAATTGACGCAAAGGATATACCGAATCACGATGTGCTTTTCGCGGGCTTTCCTTGTCAACCTTTTAGTATTATCGGTAATCGGCTCGGATTTGATGATATTCGCGGAACATTATTTTTTGAGATAGTAAGAATTCTTAAAGAGAAACAGCCGAAATTTTTCATTCTCGAAAATGTTAAGCAGTTGAGCAGACACAACAAAGGAAAAACCTTACAAGTCATTCTATCGTCATTAGGCGAAATTGGCTACAAGGTATATTGGACTGTCCTAAACGCATTAGATTTTGGGTTACCGCAAAAGAGAGAAAGGACGCTCATTGTTGGCTTTCTTAATCACTCTGTTGATTTTTCCTTTCCTGTTCCTGTTGGTTCCGGACGGTTGGAAGATGTCTTGGAACCAGATGAAAATGTTGACGAACGCTTCTTTGCCAGCCAAAGGATAATTGATAAGCGGTTAGAAAAACACAAAAGCGAGTATTCACCCGGAATATGGCACGAAAATAAAAGTGGGAATATCACCAGTTATCCTTTCTCTTGTGCGTTGCGTGCCGGAGCTTCATACAATTATTTGCTTGTCGACGGAAAACGCCGGTTGACACCTCGTGAGATGTTACGGCTTCAAGGTTTCCCCGATACGTTTCAGATTGTTTGCAACGATAGCCAGACAAGAAAGCAAGCGGGTAATGCCGTTCCTGTTAATGTAATAAAAGCTGTGTTAGAGGAGGCGCTTTATGCAGAGGCCGAAGCTGCGGGACAACAAGGGTAAAGGACCGTTTGAATTATACCCGCTCGGACAAATACCACAAGAGATAATATACGGTATAGGCAAATGGGTTACATATCATTTTGCCGTTGGTAAGTCTGATATCAATGGGGAAGATTGTGGCGACATTTTTGCAAAGAGCATTCAGGGCGAACATTTAGGCAAGCCCTTAGGTCTTGCTGATGTCGTTTATGAGGGTATGGCTTGGTCTGTAAAATCTGTTAAACTGGAAAAGCC
>CALCRD010000046.1 GCA_937894355.1 uncultured Bacillus sp. | reverse complement strand
GCACTTCGTGTTTCCTTTATCTCAGTCGATGGGCTATAAGTCCATACGCCGCTGATGTAAAATCCAAAAGCCGATTTTACTACCAAGGCGCTTCCGCTTTTCTTAGGAAAAGGGAATATGGTACTCATTGAAGTTGTTGATTTGAAAAACAATTTAAAAAAGGGTATGATTTAACTAACTGATTAATGATTTTAGTGAAAAATTCACTGATTTTAAAGAGTAACAGTACTGTCCACTTTTTATTATTAGTGAGTTTTTTCCATGTGGCCCTTAATAATCAGCTGTTAGCAATTCATGGAACAACAAACATTTATGCGAACTGGAGGTATGTAGGATGGCTTTCGGCCGAAGAAATGTGGAAGAAATCATTACGGTTGAGACAAAGGTTTGGGAATGCGATTCACAGGAATGTAATTGTTGGGTGCGTGATAACTTTAAAAGCACGGACACTCCTCAATGCCCAATTTGTAGTACTGATATGAGTTTAACCACCAAGTTGCTCCAAGCGGTAGATAATCATAATAAGAGCTATCGAAATCGTGCCTAAATCAACACGGGTTTACCCATGAGGTAATCTGAATCAATCCTTCAACTTCTAGATAGTTAAAAACAGCCCACTCCTTTACTTAAGGAGTGGGCTGTTTTAGTTTGTCTCTTAATCCAAAGTTAGGTGCTCACTGCAAAAAATTGCAGCAGTTTCTAGTTCGTCGTCTTCTAAAGCTAAATCAATAATGTTATTCGTCGATCTTTCTAGAAGGCTATAATTTAATATTTTCCCCCCTGCTTCATCAACACCAAATAAAACCTTTAAAATTAGTCCATTTTCGTTATAAAGCTCATCTTCATCAGAAACCTCTATTTCTAATAAAAACTCGTAGCGCTCCCCACTTAAGATTCCGAATGGATCTTTTAAATGTTCAATTGTATATTCAGTTATTTTCATAATAATCATTCATCCTTTACGGGTTTTTTCAAATTCTTCTTCCTAGTCTATTATAAACCATATTTAACCATCAGCAAAATGCCATTACTCTTCAGAGTGTAACCTTGGCTGTTGATTACAGTGATAAGTGCTACACTTACCGCCAAACTCATAATAATTAGCATAAATAATTCATTCATAAGATATGGTTTCTATGTAGAGAGAAGGGGGAGTTTTCGTGGGAAATTATCTTCAAAGTGCTAAGTTTGAACATGGATTTTGGTTACAAATTCTCGGTGACCATGCCCGTTTTATCCATGATTCCCTTGCGCCCATTGAAAAACAGAGCATTGAAAAGGCCAATTATTTTATTGGCACTTTTGACAGTTTGTTGGCAAGCCTGGAAGTAACTGATTTAATTCAGTTAAGCAAACTGGCAAGTAAAGAAGCAAGGAAAATACGATTATTCAAACTGGAAATTATTGAAAAGCTTTTGTTGGGTAAAATAACCATCCATCTTTCTCCAACCTTTGTGAATCATATGGTTAATGAACTTGATGAGTATATTCTTATTTTGGACTATTTGCAAAAAGGGGAAGTTCCTCCGGTTTTTCATGAACTACATCATCATATAGTCTGGCTCTTAGATGCTACTGGGCATGCTAATGCTATTACAGGCAATTTAGATCAGGTTGAAAAGAAATTAAAGCTAGAAAGTCGTGAGTATGCCAAGCTATTTGAAGATTTTTATCTGAAAGCAGTAGAACTTTCAGGGTATTTAAGAACAAATCTAACTGAGTTTCCAGCTCTTTCTAGATTCAATCACGAGGCAACGCTAGAACTAAAGCTGTTTATGAATTTTCTTTTGGAGTTAGAAGAGTTGGAATTGAGTAATCAAGCATTAGGTACATTTTCTGCACTAATGGCAGATCACATGAGCAGAGAAGAATGTTATTATTTAACAAAGGTTTCTCAATCTGCCAGGATGAAAATGCCGAACTGTGATCCAACAAAACCCAGACAAAAGAAGAAAACCTGATTTCCTTGCAGCAGTAATCAACAGGACTGAATTATTTAGCCTTTCAAAAAAAATAGGAAATTTTTTGAAACTTATTGACAAATTGTCAGAAAGTTTATATGATAAATAACAACATAAGAAATGGCGTTGACAAAGAGTAGTAGCTTATATTCGATACTCAAGAGAGCTGATGGTTGGTGTGAATCAGTGTAGAGATTTAAGTGAATGGACTTTCGAGCTCCAAACTGAACCCTTAACAAAAGGTAGTAGGCTTTGGCGAATTAGGTCTCATCGTTATAAGAGACAGGTATTAAAGCAAACGCTTTGATACTTTTAAGTGAGCTGAATTTCAGCTAATTAAGGTGGCACCACGGGTTTCTCGTCCTTTTTATAAGACGAGGAGCCCTTTTTGTATTTATTTTTAAACTATAGTACCTAGTGCTTTTTTTGAGAAAAGAGCTTTCTAAAAAAAGCATTCAATAAATTAATATTTTAAATCGATGAGTAAGAGTAGTACACAGAAATCCTTTGTAACAGAGAGCCGGAATGGTGGAAACCGGTACAAAGCTTTTGTGGAATGGACTTACGAGTGATTGTCTGAAATCTAGTATGGCAATCCGGTTTTCACCGTTATATGAATGAGGGTTGATGAAGTTGTTATCAACTCGGTAAGTTGGGATTTAGGGTTAAACCCCCTTTTCCAAATGAGGTGGCACCGCGGTCATAATCGTCCTCTATATACACAATCTTTGTGTATATAGAGGACTTTTTTTATGGATTCATGTAAAGAAAATTCTACGAAGTTGTTTGTCATAAGGAGGGAATCCACTTGGAAAAATTACTAAATACAACAAATGGAATAATGGAACAAATAGAAGGGGATATGTTGACGCCGATTTCTATTTTTCAAAAAATAAGTGGGAAGAAAAAGTTTTTACTCGAGAGTTCACTAAAGAATAAAGACTCTGGAAGATATTCAATTATTGGGAGTAATCCCGTGATTGAAGTAAAAGGTTATGGCGATCGTAACATCATCGTCTCAGAAAAAGGTGAAGAAAGAGTAAATGGAAAAACTCTTGAAGTTGTTAAAGAATTAATTCCTCAGTATTCACATATAAATGGAGACATTCCCTTTGTGGGTGGGGCGATGGGATATGTTGGGTACGATACCATTCGTCAATACGAAACAATTGGTTCAGTACCAGATGATGAACTGGAAATGCCGGACGTTCATTTGATGTTTTACGAACAAGTCGTTATTTATGATCATTTGGAGCAAAAAATATTCCTAGCAGCTTCACCGATTTTACCTGAGACAAATGAAGCAAGGCTTCTGGAATTGAATCAGAAACGAAAGCAAGAACTTCAAAAAGAATCCCATTCGGATGAGGCTTCTAAGGTTTCCTTGTCAGCATTCCAAGCTACAACAAGTAAGCAGGATTTTGTACGCAATATTGAGATAGCTAAAGAGTACATTTCAAGAGGCGATATTTTCCAAGTTGTACTTTCCCAAAGAATGAAGGCAAGCATGGACGGTGACCCATTTTCCTTTTACAGGAAATTAAGAATTTCTAATCCTTCTCCATATATGTATTTTATAGATTTTGAAGATTATGTTGTCGCAGGGTCATCACCGGAAAGTTTAGTAAAAGCAAACGGAGCATCCGTAATTACCAATCCTATCGCAGGAACAAGACCAAGAGGTAAAGATACAGCAGAAGACCTAAGGTTTGAGAAAGAATTAATCGCTGATGAAAAGGAATTAGCCGAGCATCGTATGCTTGTTGACTTGGGTCGTAATGATTTGGGAAAAATTTGTAAATTCGGAACGGTTAATGTTCCTAAATATATGAAAATAGAAAAGTACAAACACGTCATGCATATCGTTTCCGAAGTGGGAGGAGAGCTTTCAGACCAAAAGTCGGGAGCTGATGCATTGATCTCTTGCCTTCCTGCGGGAACGGTATCGGGGGCACCAAAAATTAGAGCAATGGAAATCATTAACGAGCTTGAGCAAGTTAAAAGAGGCGTTTATTCTGGTGCAGTTGGCTATTTTTCCGTGAATGGCAATATGGATTTTGCCCTAGCCATTCGTACAATGGTCATTAAAGATAAACAGGCATATATTCAAGCAGGTGCGGGAATCGTTTATGACTCCATTCCAGAAAAAGAATATGAAGAAACGATTCATAAATTAAAAACATTTTTGGAGGATCCCGATGATTTTATTAATTGATAACTATGATTCTTTTACTTATAACTTGTATCAATATTTTGGGGAGCTCGGTGAGGAAATTACCGTCATCCGAAATGACCAATTAACTATAGATGATATTAACAAGCTAAATCCTGAAGTGATTATTCTATCACCTGGTCCAGGAAGACCGGAAAATGCCGGAATATGTGTCGAGGTGATTCAAAAACTACATCAAACCTATCCTATTTTAGGGATTTGCCTTGGGCATCAGGCAATTGGTTATGCCTTTGGGGCTGAAATTGACAGAGCGGAAAATATTATGCATGGCAAGACTTCAACCATCGAACATACAGGAACTGAAATGTTTGAGGATTTGCCACAGAATCTAGAGGTTATGAGATATCATTCTTTAGTCATAAAAGAAAATACGCTTCCCGATGAATTAATTAAAGTGGGTACGGCAACCGATGATCAAGAAATAATGGCCATTAAAAATAAAAATTATCCGACTTATGGATTACAATTTCATCCTGAATCAGTTGGTACGATTCATGGCAAAAAGATGTTAGCAAATTTTCTTAAGGTAATTAGAAGGGAGACAAAAAATCATGAAATCATATCTTGAACAATTAGCCGAGCAACGCTCGTTAACCGAAATAGAAATGGAAGCGGCGGTAAAACATTTATTTTCTGAAGAGGTATCTGATAGTGAAATGGCCGCTTTTATCATTGGCTTAAAAATAAAAGGGGAAACTGTTGATGAAATCATTGGTTTAGTAAATGTGATGCGGAAATTTGCATTGCAGTTTTCCAAAGGAATTCCCAACGTCATTGATAATTGTGGAACAGGTGGAGATGGTTCAAAAAGCTTTAACATTAGTTCGACATCGGCATTTGTAATGGCTGGTGCCGGGATAACTGTGGCGAAACATGGCAATGGTAGTATATCAAGTAAAACGGGTAGCGCAGATGTTTTGAGGTACCTGGGAGTTAATTTAAACTTATCGGCTGCAGCATCAGAAGAAATTTTAGATAAAATCGGAATATCCTTCTTATTTGCGCCAAATGTTCACCCTAAAGTATCAAGAATCATGAAAGTGCGTAAAGATTTGCGCATACCGACGATTTTTAATCTAATCGGTCCACTAACAAATCCAATCGACTTGGATTATCAATTATTAGGTATATATAACAGAGATGCTTTAGAATTATTTGCTGAGGTATTACAAAAGCTCGGAAGAAAGCGTGCGGTTGTATTGAATGGAGCTGGGTTTATGGATGAAGCATCACTACAAGGTGACAACCATCTGGTCATCGTTGACAATGGAACCATCACCCGCAAAATTCTTCATCCAGAGGAAGTTGGACTTTCTGTTTATAGTAATTCGGAAATCGTGGGCGGTGATTCTGAGGAGAACGCCGAAATTCTAATGAAGGTATTGAAAGGTGAAGCGGGCGTATATCGTGATACAGTATTGTTAAATGCTGGAATTGGTATATATACAGCTCAAAAAGCTGAATCCATTCAACAAGGAATTTTACTTGCTAAAGAAAGCATTGACTCGGGAGCAGCACGATCTAAACTAGAGCAATTGATTGAACAAGGAAAACGTTATAATCAAGAGGTGATATAAATGAGTACAATATTGGATCGCATTATTGAAGTAAAAAAGACGGAACTTGATTATCTTCGAGGATTAGAAATAATTAATGGATCAGCACAAAACAAACGGTCATTTATTGAAAAAATTCGTCAGGCAAATGAAATGAAAATAATCGCCGAGTTTAAACGGGCATCACCGTCAAAAGGGGATATTAATCCCAATCTTAACCCACAAGATCAAGCACAATTATACGAGCAATATGGTGCAGATGCAGTGTCAGTGTTAACCGATACCTCCTTCTTTAAAGGGTCATTTTCCGATTTGCAAGCTGTCCGTGAAGTCATTGATTTACCGATTTTATGTAAGGACTTCATCATTGATAAAGTTCAAATTGATGTAGCAAATCAAGCTGGGGCAGACATTATTCTATTAATTGCGGCAGCATTGGAAGAGCAACAATTAATTGAACTTTATCAATATGCTACTTCAAAGGGTTTAGAAGTACTAGTTGAAATCCACGATGGAGAAGATCTGCAAAAAGCAATCGCCGCCAAAGCGTTGCTTATCGGGATAAATAACCGGAATTTAAAAACGTTTGAAATTGATCTAAAAGCGACGGAAACTC
>CALCRD010000045.1 GCA_937894355.1 uncultured Bacillus sp. | reverse complement strand
CTAAAAGTTTGAAAGATTTAAAGCATATATTGGAACATTGAAGTGGTGGTATTACATCCCGTTAAAACGGGATAAAAATGATGGATATGAAAAGGGGTTGTTGACAATGTTTATTTTTGAACAATTGGAAAAACATGCTAAAGAGCAACCAGAGAAAGTAATTACATCTTATCAAGGTAGGACCACTACGTATGCTAAATTTTTCCAACAAGCGAAGAATTTAGCAGGATATTTCCAAGGAAGAGGCTACAAGAAGGATGACGTTATTGCCGTTTACTTATACAATTCCGATTTCTTCCTAGTTTGCTATTATGCTTGCCAGCTGGGTGGTTTTACTTTACTCCCGGTTAATACAAAATTAGCTGCACCAGAGGTGGACTACATTTTTACCCATTCTGAAGCAAAAGCGCTTATTTTTGATGCTCGACTTGAAATTGTCTTGAGTGAAATTGGTTCAACTCCTGATCAATTTAAAGACTGCTTAATGGTTGGAGGTGATGAAACGCTTGTCGCAGTCATTGAAGATGATTCGCTTCCGTTTTTACAACCGAATTTTAACAATAATGACACAGCCGTGATTTTTTATACATCTGGAACAACAGGTAAGCCAAAAGGTGTGATGCTATCAAATGATAATGTCAGAGCTATTGCCCAAATTTGGTCGGAGGCGCTGGAAATGACCTCGGATGACCGGATGCATATTGTAGCACCGCTTTTCCATTGTGCGGCTAGTCATTGCTTTAGTATCCCAACTATTTATAAAGGTGGAACGACTGTAATTGAAGAAGCCTTTTCACCCGAAAAAACACTAAATACGATGGAAAAGGAAAAAGTGACAATTTTTTTCGGCGTCCCGGCGATGTATAGCATATTATTAAACACACCAAAAATGTCATCGGCGCAATTAGCGAATTTACGGCTGTTCACATATGGGGCATCACCAATGCCTTTTGAGTTGATACGGAAATTGAAAGCGTTTTACCCTAAGGTGAAGCTGCAAAATTTATATGGCCAAACAGAAAACTCTCCAGGTGCGACAACCTTAAAAGACCGTTACGCATTAGAAAAGGTCGGTTCTGTAGGTGAAGTACTACCTAAGACGCAGGTTCTGCTTGTGAATGAGTTTGGAGATCCTGTGCCACTCGGACAGGTCGGAGAAATCACCGTAAAAGGTCCCCATATTATGAAAGGTTATTTAAAAAACGAAGAAGAAACTCGCAGAGCAATAAAAAATGGCTGGTTATATAGCGGTGATTTAGGCCGTTTTGATGAAGATGGATTGCTATACATTGTGGACAGGAAAAAGGACATGATTATTCGCGGCGGTGAAAATGTGTATCCAGTCGAAGTAGAGGAAGTTTTGTATGAGATTCCGGAAATCCTCGAAGCAGCAGTGGTAGGTGTTCCGCATAAAGTGTATGGGGAAGTAGCCAAAGCCTATGTTGTCGTGAAGGACGGGCAGTCACTGAACGAGGAGGAAGTGCTTGTCTATTGCAAAATGAAACTAGCAAAATACAAACTTCCAGATGAGGTTGTTTTTCTAGAAACTCTCCCTCGCAATGCCAGTGGGAAGGTGCTTAAACATAGTTTGCGTCAGGATGTGAGAGTTTGAATCGAGACCGCATTTCTATTAATGGATTAGTAGATTTAGAATTGGAATATTCATCAGCCATTATTACAATTGACCATCAGCCGGTTAATGCCTTATGAATTTACATTGGAAAAAGCTATTTGAAAGGAGCAATGAGTAAATATGGTGAAATTAATTGGTGTGGTTGGGGCAGGAACAATGGGAAATGGAATTGCCCAAGTTGCTGCAGGAGCAGGATACCAGGTGCTCCTGTGTGATATTAATGAAAAACTTGTACAAAAAGGTCTCAACTCAATCCAAAAAAATTTAAACCGTTCTGTAACAAAAGGCAAGCTAGCCCAAGTAAGTGCCAAGGAAATATTGGAGCGAGTTCAAGGGACGGTTACACTCCAAGACTTAGCGGATGCCGATATCATTATCGAAGCGATCATTGAAAAAATCGAACCTAAAAAAGCTCTTTTTAAAGAACTTGATGCCATATGTAAAGAAACCACTATTTTCGCTACAAATACATCAGGCTTCAGCATTACGGAAATTGCTTCGTCAACAAAACGCCCGGAAAAAATAGTGGGATTGCATTTCTTTAATCCGGTTCCAGTAATGGAATTAATTGAAATGATTAAGGGACATCAAACATCTGAAGAAACATTTCTTTTGGTGAAAAACTTGGTCGACTCCTTTGGGAAAGTAGGGATTCAAGTGCAAGATGCGCCACTCTTTGCAGTGAACCGAATCTTGGTGCCAATGATTAATGAAGCAATATTCGTTCTGGCTGAGGGAACTGCAAATGCTGAGGATATCGACCAGGGAATGAAGCTAGGTGCTAACCATCCGATTGGTCCATTAGCCTTAGCAGACTTAATTGGGTTGGATACGCTGCTTTTGGTTATTGATACCCTTTATTCAGAAACAGGTGACTCCAAATACAGACCTTGTCCACTTCTTAAGAAAATGGTGCGTGCTGGAGATTTAGGTAGAAAAACCGGTAAAGGCTTCTATGATTATGATGGACAAAGAAAAATGGTGTCCGAACCATTAAATGTTAGCAATTAGGCGAGATTTATTTATATGAAGAAATGACTTATTCTTCCTATTCCATTATTTGTTGATTTCTAATTTAAGATGGGGGTTTAGATATGCGTAATGTTGTTATTGTAAGCACGGCAAGAACACCGATTGGCGATTATGGTGGGGCATTAAAGGATTTTTCGGCAGTTGACTTGGGCGTAATTGCACTGAAGGCAGCGATTGAAAAAATAGGAATAAATCCTAGTCAAATTGAGGAAGTGGCAGGGGGTCATATTTATCAAGCGGGCTGCAAAGGCAATACAGCTCGACAAGTAGCATTGGGAGCAAATTGTTCTGTCCAAACGGTTGCATCAACCATTAATCAACAGTGTGCTTCTTCATTACGAGCAACAGAGATTTTGGCGCACCAGATTATGTTAGGAAAAGTTGATGTAGGTGCAGCCGTAGGTTATGAGAGTATGACGAACGTACCTTATTTACTTCCGAAAGCTCGAAGTGGATACAAAATGGGTAATGGGGAATTGGTGGATTCATTGTTAAACGACGCTTTGTTTGATGCCTTTAATAATTATCATATGGGGATTACGGCAGAAAATTTGGCGGAGAGATACGATATTTCTCGTCAGGAACAGGATCAATTAGCACTACTCAGTCATGAACGTGCCTGCAAGGCAATTAAAGCAGAGAAATTCAACAATGAGATTACTTCAATAGAAATCAAAACGAAAAAAGGAACAGTTGTAGTTGATACCGATGAACATCCAAGAACTGATTTGGATTTGGAGGCACTTACTACTTTACGGCCAGCCTTTAAAAAGGGCGGGACAGTTACTGCAGGAAATGCATCAAGTTTAAATGATGGAGCGGCAGCAATCATTTTAATGGCTGAAGAAAAGGCTGAAGAACTAGGACTTAAGCCTTTAGCACGGATTGTAGCATCGGCATCAGCGGCAGTGGATCCTGAGATAATGGGAATTGGAGTGGTTCCTGTTGTTGAAAAAGCACTGAGATTTGCTAACCTACAGAAAGATGACATTGGATACTGGGAAATTAATGAAGCATTTGCTTCTCAGTTCATTGCAGTCAATCGTGAGTTGAAATTGGATATGGAAATCGTAAATGCCAATGGATCTGGAATATCTTTAGGCCATCCCGTTGGTAGCACAGGTATACGTTTGTTGATTTCTCTAATAAATGAAATGCAGCGGAGAGAGCTTAAATACGGTTGTGCCTCCCTTTGTAGTGGTGGTGGACCAGCAGCAGCAATGATTATCGAAGTGTTTTAAGGTAAAAAACAAAAGCTCCTTGATAAGTCTCGAATTCACGGGAAATTCACAGGGACGGTTCTCCTGCTTCAAAAGAAGCAGGAGAACCGTCCCTATGCCCTACTTTCGACCTTGGTACCATTTGAAAAATGAGTCTGCGAATAATACGGGTACGTCAGCAAAACGGGTATGTTTGATCGACTTGGAACGGTGTGCCGTTTCGATGGAAGCAAGACCAAAAAGCTGCTGGCTGAGGTTTCGGGATATTTTTACCTCCATAATCTTTTCTCGTTTGAAAACAAATAACGAGGTCATCCAAGCGCCTGTTTTGATTTGTAGGAAACGATCATTCAATGTATAGCTGGTGTGGAAAAAATTGAGCAATCGGTTAACCATGATTACCAAAAATAGAGCAACAGATCCTATCCACCATGCTTGCTCCCACCCAAAGATTAGGGGTTTGAAATAATAAAGGAGTGCGGTGGCTATCATCCATACCCAGCTCGGAGTTAGCATCCGAATCCATAGTGATTTTTTCGGAAGTCGTGTCATCTTTGTAGTAATTTTATAATCTGGTAGAACTTCTGAAATCATATCGTAAGCACGAGAGACAGGTAAAAAGGGGTAGAGTGAGCTCGTTTTCTGTTCCACATCCTCGGAAGATTCACTAGCTGCACTAATGAGCTTAACCTCTGCCAGTCCTAGCAACCTTTTGATTGGGGACTGTTTGATGTTAATGGATTGCACTCTGTCCTTGGCTATCGAAAAGATTTTTTCCTCGATGAGCCCATTTTTAATGTAAATGTAATGGGAATCGGATGAAATTTCATAGTTTCCATATTTAAGAGTAGTCCGAGCCAAGCCAAAAACTGCTGAAGCTAAAAAAAGTAAAATGATTAATCCTGCAAGGAGCCAAAAAGATTGAAGGATGTTGGCAAGTAGACCTTCAGCTTGTTCATCAATCGCGAAAACTTCGTTGATTTTGAAATAAAGCGAACCAATGATGGGAAAAAGAAATAGAAAGCTCAGCGACGAGATGGTTGCCTTGTACATGTCTTGTTTTGTTGGTGTAAAATGAATCGTCCGCTGAAAATCTACTTTATCTAATGTTTCAACAATTGGGTTTTCATGATCAACCCGGACAGATTGAATAACAGGTACTTTGATTTGCTCCTCTAATCTAGATGCTTCCGGCAGAGAAATGACTTTAAAAATAACTGCCGCATCCTCACCAGAAATTCCAGTTTCAAATTGGATAGAAGTCACCTGAAACAACCGGTGAAAAAGAGTTGTTTGCCGCGTGACGTTTTGGATTTTTGAAAAGGGAATTGTTTGCTGAGATTTTGTGAAAACTCCCTTAGATAGCTGAAAGGCAGTTTGGTCAATTTTGTAGGTTTGAGTGAGCCATTTCACTAGGATATGGACTAGGGAGATTCCGATTCCTAGAAAAAAAGCCATCCTGCCATATTTGAAGAACACGGCATCCGAATCAGCTTTTAATACAAATAAGAAAAAACCGAGGAACACTGCCGATTTTCCAAGATTCCACAATCCGAAAACCAGCTCTAGTGGGTGGAAGCGTTTTGCTTTCATTATTCCTCCACCTCTTTAATTTTTGCAAAATGGGCAATCTGATTCCTTAATTCAATTGAGTGTGCGTGTGTAAGAACGGGAATTGTGTGCGATGATGAAAAGGTTTCAATCGTTACTTGGGCAAGTCCGTACTTTCTGAGTAATGGGCCTTGCTTCGTTGCTACCGATTGAATTTTAGTCATCGGGATTAATCGGTGTTCTTCATTGATTGCCCCCATTTTTATTTGTAAAAATTCTTCATTGACATCATAGCGGAAGTTTCGATACACCATAAATGGATTAATGAGTGACCATATTGTCCCAAGGACAGAAAAAGTTGTCACTCCAACTAGAATCCAACCAATCCATTCCTTCCATGAAAATCGAAAATCTAAATAAAATAATAATCCTAAAATTGTGAAGCCGATGATATTTCCGATCGTTTCACTAATAAGAGCTACTTTTATCGAATCCTTTGATAATCGGTGCTGTGGTACTTGAATAGGAGAATACATAAAAAACACTTCCGTTTTTAAAAATTTTTTAAAACTTGGTCAAGTTTTAGCTACTAATCGAATCATTTATTACGACTTGATCAATTATTTTTTCTTTTTGCCTTGGGGTTGCAGTCCAGGACCAGTAAGTCCCAATACGAATCAATTTTTCGAAAGGTCCTGTTTTGAAAAGCTTTAAATAGTAATGACTGAAGACGACCTGAAGTCCGTAAATGAAGAGTGCTAATATAAGTCCATTTAGTACCCCGGCTTTCCCGAATAATCCCATTCCATACCCATAAAAAATGGTTGTACAAATAATGCTTTGCAGCAAATAATTGGTCAGCGATAATCGACCTACATTGGCAAATAGTTGAAGGATTGGCCGACTTTCCTTTGTATAAAAAATAGC
>CALCRD010000044.1 GCA_937894355.1 uncultured Bacillus sp. | reverse complement strand
GTTCCGACAATATCTGAAGAGATGTAACGTGAATCCGTACGTGGATACGTTAAAACTTTATGTTGCTCATACAGTTTTTGCATAATATTTAACGTTTCCTTCGCCGAGTAACCAAAGATTTTGTTGGCATCGCGTTGTAATTCTGTTAAATCATAAAGACCTGGCGAAAAAGACTTCTTGGGCTTTTTCTCTATTTCCGTAACTACGGCGTTTTGTTTGCCTAGTTTTTTTACAATCGCTAAGATTTTATCCTTATCAAAGCTTCGACCATTTCCTTTTGCATCCTGCCAAGACAGCTTCAAGTTGTCTGTTGTTTGAGCTTCGATGCCATAATAATCCTGAGGTTTAAAGTTTTTGATTTCCTGCTCACGTGCAGCAATCATCGCAACAGTCGGTGTTTGGACTCGACCACAGTTTAGTTGGGCATTGAATCTAGTCGTTAGTGCCCGGGTTGCATTAAGTCCAATATACCAGTCAGCTTCTGAACGAGCAACAGCTGATGAGTATAAATTTTCATAGGCTTTACCAGGTTTTAAGTTAGCAAAACCGTCCTTAATCGCTTTATCCGTTACTGAAGAGATCCAAAGACGTTTTATCGGTTTATTGATTTTTACTTTTTCGATAATCCAACGTGCGACCAATTCCCCTTCTCTACCGGCATCTGTAGCCACGATGATTTCATTTACATCATTTCTTGTCAGTTGACTTTTAACCGCATTATACTGTTTTCCAGTCTGCTTAATGACTGTCAATTTCATGCGATCAGGTAGCATTGGTAGATCTTCTAAATTCCATGTTTTATATTTCACATCGTAATTTTCAGGGTCAGCTAATGTTACTAAATGTCCTAGCGCCCAGGTAACGATATATTTATCGCCTTCAAGAAAGCCATTTCCTTTTTTATTACACTTCAGCACACGTGCAATATCTCGTGCAACAGAAGGTTTTTCAGCAATTACAACGCTTTTTGCCATATTTACTACATCCTTTCGGGTTTCCGTAAGATAACTATATCATAAAGTCCCTAATGGATTTAAGAGAGCGCGAGATGAAATGTGCCTCGTGCAGGGTGTAGAAAGCATGACGAAAAGGAAACAGAATAATGGAAATCTACTAAAGTCAGGAATCAATGTGACAGAAATAACAGCAAAATCTCCTCGAAAACGATTACCCTATGAGGAGCAGGGGGACGGTTCTTCCGCTCCCCTTAGGGAAAAAAGGACACACGAACCGTCCCTCCGCTTCTAAGAAACGAGGAATTTTTTATGAGATTGAGAGATTGGAATCGGAATTTAAAGATACGCTTATATGGAGAAGGGTTGATGAACATTTCCTTTTGGATGTTCTATCCGTTCCTAACCATTTATTTTGCTGAGGAGTTCGGAAAAGACAAAGCTGGAATTCTACTGATTTTTTCACAGCTTTTTTCGGTATTTGCCAATTTAATGGGTGGATATTGTGCTGACCGTTATGGTCGTAAGCGGATGATGGTCCTTGCTTCTTTTGGCCAAGGGATTTGTTTTATCCTGTTTGGTTTGGTTAATTCTCCATGGCTCAATTCTCCAGTGTTAGGCTTTATCTGTTATGCATTTGTGGGCATATTCGGTGCCTTTTATTGGCCAGCAAGTCAGGCGATGGTTGCTGATGTCGTCGACGAAGAAAATCGCAGCCAAGTATTTGCCATTTTTTATACGGCAATAAATATTGCCGTTGTCATTGGCCCATTATTGGGAGCACTTTTCTATGCTAATTATCGGTTTCAGCTTATGCTGTTTGCTGGAGTTACCTGCATCCTGTTGTCCAGTGTTTTGGCTAAATGGACAAAAGAGACAGCGCCATCATTTTCGAATTTTAATAATAAAGTAAATCTGCATTGGTACACAGTTCTTGTTAAACAATTTAAGGATTACCGACTTATTGTTCAGGATAAAATCTTTTTATTATTTATCATTGGTGGAATTCTTTTGGCACAGACATTTATGCAGCTTGATTTACTGATTCCT
This sequence comes from uncultured Bacillus sp., assembly GCA_937894355.1. GTDB lineage: Bacteria > Bacillota > Bacilli > Bacillales > Cytobacillaceae > Bacillus_BU. Next base: position 5,409 of record CALCRD010000044.1, on the reverse strand, counting down.
GTCTATATGAAGGAAAATTTTCAAATGCAAACTTTGTTTTCCCTTGGAAATTGGTCAGTATCAATTAAAGGCGAGCAGGCATTTGGAATACTTTTATCAGAAAACGGCTTATTAGTTGCCTTATTTACAGTTTTGGTAACGAAATGGATGTCACAGTTCCGTGAGAGAAATGTATTCATTTTCTCCTCCTTGATGTATGCAATAGCCATTTTCTTGTTTGGACAAACTGGTTGGATTTGGGGATTAATTTTTACCATGGGAATTTTCACATTTGGAGAATTAATGGTGGTTGGTATGCAGCAAACCTTTGTATCAAAACTAGCTCCAGTTGATATGAGAGGGCAATACTTTGCAGCTGCAAGCCTGCGCTTTACCATCGGCAAAACACTTGCCCCCATCTCTATTCCCTTAACCGTGTGGATTGGCTATGACTGGACATTTTTCATCTTAAGCTGCTTAGCCATCCTCAGTGCCATTATATTTTGGATAATGTTTTCCATGTATGGAAAATCAGCATAGGGTGGCAAAGGGACGGTTCTTTTAGGAGACAATCGGAAGTTTTGCATGAGAACCGCCCCTGCTTTTATCTTAGGGTAAAAGGACACGAGAACCGTCCCCATGCTTCCTCCGACCAAGGAATACTTTCATCATCGGCGGGGTAACAAGTGTTGTAACCAAAATCACGACGACTAACACTGCAAACATGTCTGAACTCAGGAGTTTATCTCCAAGACCGATTGAGGCTAAAATTAAGGCCACTTCACCTCTAGAAACCATTGCTGAGCCAATCCCTAATGAACTGTTCCAAGAAAAACCGGAAACTTTCGCTCCAAAGGTTGCTCCGACTAATTTTGTTAAAATGGCTAAAACGCTTAGTAAAATGATCATACCTAAATTTTCGCCAATACCACTGAATTCAGCAGCGATGCCTATGGATGTAAAAAATACTGGAACAAAAATTGAATAACTAATTGTTTCAACCTTTACAAATATTTCCTGCTTGAAATTTGTTAAACTAATGGCAATACCAGCAATATAAGCACCAATAATCGCCGCAACACCGGTAAATTCCGCCATATAGGCAAACAAAAAGCAAATAATTAACGCCGAGGAAATAACAGTTTCTGTAACTTGTAATTTTGCGAATTTATTTAAAAACCATGGAACTAATTTCCAACCCACAAGCAGGGCACCTACAAAAAATAATACCTTTTTAAGGATGACGATTCCTAAATTCACTTCGCCACCTGCGAAACTCATTAGGAAAGCTAAGGCGATGATAACGACGACATCATCGATTACCGCTGCTCCTAAAATGGTTGCCCCTTCCCTAGTTTTTAACTGGTTCATCTCTTTAAGTGCTTGAACAGAAATACTTACACTAGTTGCAGAGAGTAATAATCCTAAAAACCACGCCTCAAAATCATTAAAGCCCATCATTTTACCGGCAAAAAAGCCTAAGACTAATGGTACAACTATTCCTCCTAAACCTACGAGAGTTGAAGCTTTTCCTGACCGTTTAAATTCCTGAAGATCGGTCTCTAAACCGGCAATAAACATGAGCAGTATTACACCAATTTGGCTAATCTCAGCTAAAGTCTCAGTTTCTGTCACCAATCCTAAAACTGACGGTCCTAACACAATCCCAATCAGGAGCTTACCAAGGACGGAAGGTTGTCCTAGTCTGATACATATGTCTCCTGCAATTTTGGATGCTATCAAAATAATCGCTATTTGTAATATCAACATTCCTATCTCACCTGTCTTTCCTTAGTATAATTTCCCTTAGGCACCTCAAAAAAAACAAAAAGAGTCCATCACCATGGACATACTTATCCCTTGGTGACAGACTCCTCCAAAAAAACGCACATGTTTTATTTTTATACGATACAAACTATTAAATGGTTTCACATTTTCTGAGATTTTTTTATTTTATCATAAAAAACTAGATTATACGCTAAATATTTTCTTTTTACTTCGGAAACCGATACAATAAAGTGGAACGACTATACCCACGGGAGTGTTACTGCCCGTTAATGTTGTGGGATAAACTTCTATATTTAATAAAGGAGCGGATTGGATGAGTGATTTCAAAGCAAACCTTGAGAAATACGCTGAACTAGCAGTAAAAGTAGGAGTAAATATTCAAAAAGGACAAACCCTAGTTGTCAACACATCCATTGATGCAGTTGAACTTGCTCGGTTAGTTGTAAAAAGTGCTTATGAACATGGAGCAAAAAACGTCATCGTCAATTGGAATGATGATCTTGTTTCTAGAATGAAATACGATTTAGCACCAGATGAAGCTTTTCATGAGTATCCAACTTGGCGGGCGAAAGAAACTGAGGAATTGGCTGAGAATGGCGCTGCCTACATGCACATCATATCCTCTAGCCCTGATTTGTTAAAAGGTGTCAATCCCGAGCGAATTTCCAATTTCCAAAAGGCTGCTGGAAAAGCCTTAGCAAAATATCGAAAATACATACAATCTGATAAAGTAAGCTGGACCGTCATTGCCGCAGCATCTGATGCTTGGGCCGAAAAGGTTTTCCCGGATGAAACCGCTGAAACAAGAGTCCCAAAATTATGGGATGCTATTTTTAAAGCAACCAGAGTCGATACTGACCACCCGGTTGAAGCTTGGAAAAAACATGATGACACCCTACATGAAAAAGTTGATTACTTAAATAATAAACGCTATAAAAAGTTGCATTATCTAGCTCCTGGAACAGATCTTACCATCGAATTGGATGACAAGCATTTGTGGTGTGGTGCTGGCAGTATCAATGAACAAGGTTTCGAATTCATGGCCAATATGCCTACTGAAGAAGTTTTTACTGCACCACTGAAAAACGGTATAAATGGTGTTGTCTCCAGTACAAAACCGCTTAGCTACGGTGGAAATATCATTGACGAATTTACCTTGAAATTTGAAGAAGGCCGAATCGTTGATGTTAAAGCCAAGGTTGGCGAAGAAATCCTTAATCATTTAATCAGTACCGACGAAGGCTCACATTATTTAGGGGAAGTCGCATTAGTCCCATACCATTCCCCAATTTCACAATCAAATATATTATTCTATAATACCTTATTCGATGAGAATGCCTCTAATCACCTTGCAATTGGTAGTGCATATGCATTTTGTATTCAAGGTGGTAAAACAATGACTCCAGAAGAAATGAAAGCTCATGACTTAAACGACAGCATTACTCATGTAGATTTCATGATTGGTTCTAAGGAAATGAATATTGATGGTATTACCCCCGATGGAGAAATTGAGCCAGTATTCCGCAACGGTGACTGGGCATTTTAGTAGAAAAGTAATCACACCTTTTTTATAAAAAGATAGATTTTAACATCGTTTTATCAATTTCGACAAGTAATGTTCATATTTTCATTGCAACCCTTCATAAAAGGCTGTACATTATAAATATAAACTCAAAATTAGCTACTAAGAATTAGCATCGAAGATTAACCGGAGGGAATATTATTGAAACAAGTACATCTTTCAATTTATGGTAGGGTGCATGGTGTAGGATATCGTTATTTTTCACAAATGAAAGCGATTCAGTACGGAATTAAAGGCTGGGTTAGAAATTGTGATGACGGTTCTGTCGAAATGATTGCCGAAGGGACAATAGATATGCTTAAGGAATTTATCGAGGATATCAAAAAAGGGAATCCGTTTTCAACGGTGGACAATGTAATCGTAACAGAAAATAACAACACTGAAGGGTTTCATTCCTTTAAGATTAAATATTGAATGAAATTTGGGAGCTATTAAAAGCTCCCTTATTTTTTTCCATCTAGCGATTATCGATTTTTTCTGGATATAAATCATGGTTCATTAAACGATATTCAGCCATTTCCACATACTTTGTACCAGGCTTTCCATAGTTTACATATGGGTCTATTGAAATTCCGCCTCTTGGAGTAAACTTACCCCATACCTCTATATATCTTGGATTCATCAATTCAACTAAATCATTTAAGATTATATTCATGCAATCCTCATGAAAATCGCCATGATTACGAAAACTGAATAAATAGAGCTTCAATGATTTACTTTCAACCATTTTTATGTCTGGAATATAGCTCACATAGATGGTTGCAAAGTCTGGTTGACCAGTTATAGGACAAAGACTTGTAAACTCCGGACAGTTAAATTTCACGAAATAATCGCGGTTTGGATGTTTATTATCAAACGTCTCCAGCACTTCAGGAGCGTAGTCAAACGAATATTTTGTCCCTTGATTTCCAAGTAATGTAATTCCCTTTAATTCTTCGCCTTTTCTTCCTGTCATAATAATGCAATACCTCCTTTATTTCAGGTAACAAACCATACTATATGGAAAAAAAAATCACCTGTCAACGGACATTTTTGGAAAAGTGAATAGCAATATTCTCCTACTTTGTTCCACCTTAGGATATCATAGGAAGATATAATCTCATATATAATCAAGGGGGTAGTGTTTATGCTACAAGAATTCAAGAAATTTGCCTTAAAAGGAAATGTCATCGATTTAGCAGTGGGGGTAATTATCGGCGGTGCCTTTGGAAAAATTGTAGCTTCATTGGTCAACGATATGATCATGCCATTTATCGGTCTCTTACTTGGAGGAATAAACCTTTCAGATATTGCATTTAAAGTTGAAGAAGCAGAAATCAAATATGGATTATTCCTACAGACAGTTGTTGATTTTCTAATTGTTGCTTTTACTATTTTTATTGTCATCCGCTTCTTTAATCGCTTTAAAAAGAAAGAGGAAGCTAAACCTGTGGTCACTATTGACCAAAAGGAAGAATTACTTAAAGAAATCCGAGATTTATTAAAGCAAAGCTCTATGGAAAAGGAGAATTAATTTTCAATCAAACTACTTATAAAGGAACGAGAGCATCACCTTGGATTAGGTGATGCTCTCGTTCCCTTTATAAGTAATGCTTTTATTGCTAAAGTAATTTTTATAAAAAATAGTTATGCCTTTTTTACAAATTCGGATTTTAAGCTCATTGCGCCAAAGCCATCGATTTTACAGTCAATATTATGATCTCCATCAACCAAGCGAATACTTTTTACTTTTGTACCAACTTTTAAAGGTGTTGAGCTACCTTTTACTTTAAGGTCTTTGATTACTGTTACAGAATCTCCATCTTTTAAAATGTTACCGTTTGCATCTTTAACAACCAAAACATCTTCATTATTTTCAGTTTCTGACTCTACAGACCACTCATGAGCACATTCCGGACAAACAAAAAGACTTCCATCCTCGTAAGTATATTGGGAATTACATTTTGGGCAATTTGGTAAATTAGACATGATAATATTTCCTCCATTCGTTATGGTCAATTCTAAAAAGAAAAGCGCAAGCGCCTTGGTCAGCGGCGTATGAACTTATAGCCCATCGACTG
>CALCRD010000043.1 GCA_937894355.1 uncultured Bacillus sp. | reverse complement strand
GAGCCTGCGGAAAGCGGAGTGTCTGTAGCGGAAATCAACAGCCGAGTTTAACAGAGTCTAGTCTTTAAACTGTCTACCCAACTCCTTGTAGAGTTTGATATTCACGGAATTTTTTTAAGTTTGGTATGAATGGGTTAGTATCTCTAATAATAATAATTGGAGGGATAAATAATGGTTGAGGAACGTAAACGAATATTGAAATTAGTTGAAGAGGGAAAGCTTACTGCTGATGATGCCCTATCTTTATTGAATGAACTAGAGAAATCGCAGCAATCAATGGAGAAAAAGCAAGAACAAATGGTTAATGAGTTGGCTACGGTTGTCCAGTTTGATGAAACGAAGAAGGAGGATGAGCCAGATCAATTCAAGTTCTATTCATTAAAGGGTAAAATAATCGATTTCGTCGATTCAACCTTTAAAAAAATCCGTGACTTTGATTTGGATTTTAATTTTGGGCAGTCGGTAGAAATATCACATGTCCTCCAGCATGGTGCCATCGCTTTTAATAGTATAGATATTGATGTTGCCAATGGTTCAGTTACGTTAATTCCCTGGGACCAAGAGGATATTCGAATTGAATGCAAGGCGAAAATTTACCGTGCGAATACAATAGATGAAGCAAGAGCTAGTTTTTTAAAGGATACCCTTTTTAAAGTAGAGTTAGGAACATTAAGATTTGCCGCACAGCCAAAGTGGATGAAGGTGGATGCGAACGTTTATATTCCAAAACATGACTATGACAATGTGAATATTCGAATGTTTAATGGTCCGATTCAATGTGAAAACATAAGGGTAAAGTCATTAAAAACGAAAACGGCTAATGGGAAAATTGCTGCATTTGGATTATCCGGATTTAAAATGGAGGCTGAAACGGCTAATGGGAAAATCCAGCTTCAAAACAGCAGCTTCAAGGAATTAGAAGTAGAAACCCTAAATGGTGCTATCGTGGTAGACGGAGATTTCAATCGAGCAGAGCTTCAATCATTTAATGGCAATATCAATTGTAATCTAGCGGGAATTCAAGGTGAGAAGCTTGAAGTAAAAACAGTGACTGGAAGCATTGATATTTATCTTCCTGATGGACTGGGGGTCAATGGTGACCTTAAATCAAACTTGGGTAATTTTAAAGTTGAGCTTGATGGAATCCAAGTTATTGAAGAGAAGAATGAAATGGTTCAGAAAAGTTTACACTTTAAGCCAACAGCCACAGAATTTCCACCACTAAAGGTTGAAGCAGAGACCATCACTGGCTCCATTTCTGTGAGAAAATCAATCTTCGCCGAATTTAAGAAATAGTCTTTGTTAATGTTCAATTTCAATTTTTTAAACTAAGTTGATTGGAGCGGATACGCGAAGACTCCTGCGGGAGTATGGGGCAGGGGAGACTCCGTAGGCGCAAAGTGCCGAGGAGGCTCCCCGCTACCACCCTAAGGTGCGCGAAGCGCCTGGAGTGGAAATCAACGGCCTAGTTTAACACCGCAATGAAATAAAATTATAGTTTGATACCAAATGAAAAGGACATTTATTATATATGAGATGGTTAATGGGAATTTTAATAAACGCAATTCTTTTTATCGCTATTGCTGGATTTTTTGATGACTCGTTTCAGCTGACCGGTTTTGGAGCGGCGATTACTGCAAGCTTTGTTTTATCGATATTAAACGTACTTGTTCGACCAATATTAATTATATTAACGCTTCCGGTAACCGTATTAACTTTAGGGTTATTCCTATTTGTAATTAATGCGATTACATTAAGTTTGACAGATTCAATCATGGGATCTTCTTTTGAAATCTCTGGATTTGGTATGGCATTAGTGCTGTCAATGATTATGTCTTTGGCAAATCTGATTATCCAGAAGACGCTTTTGGAGGATAAAGAAAAATAAGAGCCGACAACATTGGTTGTCGGCTTTTCCTTTACCTCTTTGGCATTTCTGCTTGTTTGGTAATTTTTTATGACGCTGTAAACTCACTAAATGGACCAAAGTATTGTCCCGGAAAACCTATTGGCGATATACATAGGCTTGAAAACCTGATCTTCTAAGTTTTTGCATTAATTCATCGGCATTATTTTTGTCTTTGAAGGCACCGGCTTGAACTTTAAACAAACCATTTTCGGAGGAAATGAAATTGGTGAAGCCTGCTTTACTTAACTTTTCTGATAAGGCATTTGCGTTGGCTCTTTGTTTGAAGGCACCTACCTGAACTTTGTATAATCCTGTTTGAGGAGTAGGGGCTGGGGTAGGTTTCTTTTTCAATCCATAAAATTCAGTAACAGCTTTTACAAGTGCATCAGCACAAGTTCGACGAAAGTTATCTGAACGTAATAGTTTTATTTCTGCAGGGTTTGTCATGAACCCACATTCAATCAGGACTGCCGACATCAGTGTTTCACGTAGAACGTGGAAGTTGGCAGCTTTTACCCCTCTATTTCGTAAACCGGTTTGGGCAATTAACTGAGTTTGAATTTTTTGAGCAAGCTTGTATTGTTGTTCGGTTCGTTGCGGATAAACATATGTTTCAATTCCACCAGCATCATTCCATGTAGAACCAAAGGCATTTGCGTGGATAGAAATGTACAGGTCGACATGTAAATTATTGGCTTTGTCAGACCGCTGTTGTAAAGGTATATCTGTTGAATCAGAATGGGCAAAATATATTGTTACGTTTTGATATCCTTCAAAGAACTGTTTGGCGTACGACGCTACTACTCTATTAAATTCATATTCTCTCATCCCATCTGGACTGCGTTTTCCTGCTGTATTGTATCCATGACC
>CALCRD010000042.1 GCA_937894355.1 uncultured Bacillus sp. | reverse complement strand
ATGAATATAGCGATGAACAGGATCTTTAAATACCTTTTCCTCGTTTAACTGCTCCGTGGCATACTCCATTTTAGGCTCCTTTTCCTGATAAACACTTTTCGCACAGTGAGCCCACTATTTGTTTCGGGTTCACAAACTTTCTTGTTCTATTATAACTGGTTTTTTTCGCCAATTCATCTGACAAACCGTGAACATTTTGAAAAAACAAGCAGATCGATAATCCCCATTCATCATTAATAGAACCAAAAAATAAAAACCACCTCGGAAACTTTAACGAAGGTGATTTTATTTTTTTAATTTTTTTTCGATTTTGGTGATTAATTCTTCTTCAGACAGTGCCGAAATTGGACGATTATTGACAAATGCGAATGATTTTTTGCGGCCTGGTCCACAATAAGACTGACAGCCAATTACAATCTCAGCTTCTGGGTCCATTTGTTTTAACCGCGGAATCAATGTTTTTAAATTCACAGCCTGACAATCGTCGCAAACACGAAATTCGTTTGCCATTCATTACAACCCTTTCTCCGGTCAACTTTATCTTATCTATTTAGTGGTTATTAAGTTCAATATTATTAGGATTCACTAATGGGTATTGTACATTTTATCACTGGCGATTGCAAGATGAGAACTTCTGCTCACCGTCGGCTCTACTGGCTCAATCGGCCACGTGGATGCTTCGCCACTCTCTAGTTTTAGTAAAATATGCAAAAATCTACTATCCTTGCATTACTTTTGTATAAAACTTGAAAAAAAGGGGAAAGATGAGACTAGATTTTACAATAAACTAAATTATCATTTTGGGAGTTGAAAATATGAAAGTAAGGCAAGATGCATGGTCGGAAGAAAACGACTTACTATTGGCAGAAACAGTGCTGCGACATGTAAGAGAGGGCAGTACGCAATTGAACGCCTTTGAGGAAGTCGGTGATAAGCTCAACAGGACCTCTGCGGCATGCGGTTTCCGTTGGAACGCTGTTGTACGCCACCAATATGAAAAAGCATTAGATTTAGCAAAAAAACAACGCAAGCAGCGACAACGAATTCTCGGTAAAGATCAAGGTGGCAAAAAGAAACTATTGTATACTCCACCTGAAGTAACAGTTGAAGATTTTGAACCAGTTCCAAGCTTTGATACTAGCTTCAATTCAAGCTTTGATGCCAACTTCGAATCTATCATGCAGGAAACTGAATTTGAACCTGGAGCCGATTTGAGTGCTGGAATGGGTACAAACTCGGGAGCCGGATTTAATACCAGCGCTGAGGCTGGATCTGCGGCTATTACTGCAAATAACGGGATGACGCCAACCTCTGGGCAAAATAGGGGTGAAAGTGAGTTTGCCAATGAAATTAGTATGGTCCCAGTTGCTAGAACTGCTCCAAACAAAGGCATCACATTAGATACAGTCATCACTTATTTGCAAACTTTAAATCATTCTAATCTTCATGTTGATATTTTAAAAATTGAGAATGAAAGATTAAAACGCGAAATCACTGATTTGAAGAGGCATAATCTAGAGCTTAAAGGGAAAATCGACCATCTTGAGAAAAATTCCGATATTATGCAGGAAGACTATGAAACCCTGATGAAGATCATGAATCGAGCTAGAAAACTGGTTGTATTAGAAGAGGATGAACGTCCGCAAACTTCTTTCAAAATGGACCGTAACGGCAATTTGGAAAAAATTGCTGAATAACTTGATGCATAATCGCTGATAAAATGGATTTCAAGAAAAGTAGATTATCGGATAAGGAGAATAGGCAGACAAAATCGAAAAGCTGCAGTGGCTAGACATTAATCTAGTTTCAAAAAATTTATACTTTCTACTGTAAGAAAAGCCGCTTCCAAGACTGGAAGTGGCTTTTTTTGTATAGGAAATAGCGCCAGATGCCTAGCTATCTGCTAGCATTTTTTGATTTCGCTCAACTACTCGCTGATAATAATGGGACAGTAATGGGCGTTCCTCGTCAGTTAATGACCCACTGTAAATTTGCCCGCTTGTCTGTTTTAATGCTTGTAAAAAGCGGACCATTACCTCTGATATCGTTAATTCCACTTCTAACAATTGCGAGAGCGAGGCCATTACCTCTGGCTTAATTTCTGGGGTAGCGAACTTGGTAGATTCCCCCTGTTTGGCATGCTCGTAAAATTGCTTAATCAGTTCGGCACGCTCGGCACCGCTATTCGTAACACAAAGGTAGATTTGCACAGCCACACCTTTTTTTAAACGACGTTGCGAAATGCCGGCAAACTTTCTACCCTTAATACTTAAATCATAGCTCCCCGGACAGTAGGATCCGCTTATCTCCCGGGCCTCTATTTCTTGATGGAAGTCGGCAAA
>CALCRD010000041.1 GCA_937894355.1 uncultured Bacillus sp. | reverse complement strand
GGGCGGAAGTTCACTAGACGCTAGGACGCTTGCGCTAGACACTAATCTAGTTTCAAAAAACTTATACTTTCTTTACTGTAAAAAAAACTATAGGGCTATTGTATAAAATTTCCCATTCATATGCAAGCATGCTCTTAACATTCTAATTTAACGTAATATTAGTATTATGAAGGAAGTGTTAATTCGTGCAAGGAACTCCAGAATTCCGAAATATATTATTCTTATTGGACATTGATGTTTACTTCCTTATATTTAACCAGGCTTTTATCATACACAACTGTGGTAACAAGGGAAAGAAGGAACAAGCCAATCATTACTATAAATAGCGTATGCATGCCATATTGGTCGACGAGGACTCCTCCCAAGATGGGGCCAAACATTTTTCCTACAGTAGCTGTGCTATTGACAATCCCCTGATAAAATCCTTCACTACCCGCTGGAGCCAAACGGGCGGCTATAGTTGGCACAGCCGGCCATACAAGCATTTCTCCAATGGTCATAATAAACATCGCTGCTGCGAATCCAGTAAAATGATGTGCCTCGGAAGCAATATAAAAAGCGACAACAAATATAAGCGTACCTATAATAATTTGCGACTTTATTTTTTTAATAAATTGTCCAACTATTTTGTTCATGACCGGTTGGCCTAGAACAATCAGCGATCCATTTATAGCCCATAGATAGCTATATTGCTTTAATGTTATGCCGATTTCCTGGGTATAAGGGGCGATGGTTGCCACCCATTGACAGTAACCCACCCAACACAGCATATAACCAAAACAAAGTGTCAAAATTGCATAAAGCTTTGAACGACTTCCCGCACCGATTCTTTCCTCTTGAACAATGGTTGGCCTTTTTGCCTGCGGTTTAATCCCCTTATAGCCAAAAATGGCAATAAGCAAAAAAAGGACGTACATCATCGTATTCGCCAGAAAAATCCATTGGAAAGAAATCGAGGCCACAATTCCCCCTAGTGCTGCCCCGATGGCCACACCAAGGTTTGATGCTACATAAATTGCATTAAAGGCCTTTCGTCCGCCCTCTTTCCAAACAAATCCAGCCATTGCATACATCGACGGAAAGACAATACCCGAGCCAAACCCGATCACGGTCAGAAATATGACATACTCGGGCCAGCCGTGCCAGAAGGTTAATCCTAACAGAGCCAAAAGCGAGATGATGATCCCTATAAGAATTGAACGATAACCACCAATTCGGTCAAATAAGTTACCACCTACTAAATTGCCGACAACACTAGCTCCAGAACTCAACATAAGAACTAAGCCGGCGACCGACATCGACTTCCCTAAATGATCATGAATATATATGGAGTTTAAAGGCCATAAAAAAGAAGAGCCTGTAACATTTACAGCCATACCGATTACTAAAAGCCATAAAGCACGTGGCATGAAGAACGCTCCTTTACATGAAAAGCATAAGCGTCTTAAACTGACGTCGAGCTAAACACGAAATAATTTTATATACCAGAATAATATTATTCGTTTTCATTCACATCGGCAATATTCAGCATCACACTAAGAAAAATAAGCTTTTTATTAGCAATATAAAAGACAAAATTTCGTCACAAACAAGCCACTAGGTGTCTACCATTACCTAGTGGCTTCAGCATTTTTATTTTTTTACAATAGGCTGTTGAGCAGGGAAGAAGTTGTTAATTGCTGAATCCTTCTTCTTAAAATTATCCTTTTCATTAAATACAGCCTGCTTGGCACTCTCAATCTGTTGCTTTAATTCGTCTAGATTTACGCCTTTTTTAACAAGCTCCTCAGTACCAATCTTAATGGCTGCGTTTGATTCACTGATTGATGTTCTTAATGAATCCATCATCCCTTGTGGGTTATGGAAACCAGCTGAGTTCTCTGCGGCCACAATATCCCAGAACCATTGACCTTTACGAACATGGTTTTGTGCTTGTTTAATTTTATCAGCGCTAACGCCGGAAAGAATCATTTTGTTTACATAGTAATGAGCCTCAGTTGAAACAGCTTGTGCCTCATGTAAACCTTCTACATGTGTATCTTGAATATCAGTTACCCGCTTCGCTAATTCATCTAGGTCGCGGTTAGTGTGACAAGTTCCACAAGATTGTTGCATCGTTTTAAGCGGTGATGTCCACCAGTGGGAACTAATTTTCTTTTTACCATCAACACGCTCATATGGCATATGACAGTCTGCACAAGTTACACCAGCTTTACCGTGCGGACCTTCCATATGTGTTTCAAACTCGGGATGCTGTGATTTTAACATCGGTGTACCGGAAACATTATGAATCCAGTCCTTCTCAAATCCCTTTTCTTTTGCTGTTGTTTCATAGTATTCATACATATCTTCAGGTTTAAAGCCATTTGCCCATGGATAAGTAACTTCACTATTGGAAGCAGCAAAATAATATTCCACGTGACATTGTCCACAAACATAGTTGCGCATATCATTTTTCGTAGGATTGGACATATCAATTCCTTGAGATTCCATTGCTTTAGTAAAGCTTGGACGGGTTACCCGCAAATCCATGTTCTCAGGGTCATGACAGTCGGAACAGCCGATAGGTGAATGACCCATTGCTTCTGCTTTTGGCCAAATTTCCGCATTGAAGTTTCCACCCCAATAATCATCGCCCATTTCCTCGATCATATGAGGAACAGCCGTAGACTTACAGGTTAAACAAGAACCAACTGATTTATCATTAATCCGGGCAACAGCACGGATATCTTCATTAGCATAAATGTGACCACGTTCTTCATTATACTCAGTAGCAAATCCATATCCATTAAACAGGATGGGCAATAATGGTTCTTTATCCGGATCATACTTGCTTCGTTTTTCTGAACCACCGTATTTGGTATCTTCCATTTGTTCATTTTTCTTATAGCTGTCATATTGAAGCGGGAATATATCCTTAAACGCTTCATTACTAATCTCATCTTTTGCTAATCCCGTTTTCAGGTCCTCTGTTGCTTTCTCTTCTCCACCTGAACAGCCTGTAATCAACAAGATAACAGCCACTAGAAAAAAGTAAACCCAGCGTTGTGTCCTAGCCATTATTCATAGTACCTCCCTTATTCTCTAAAAGTTCACCCGGTTTTGGTGCTTTGTAGAAATCCTCTGTCTTAAACCCTTTTCCGTGCGGTACAGATTGATGACATTCTGTACAGGTTTCCTTGGCATCATGTGAAACATTATCTAAAGTGCTTTTATGGCAACTCATACAATTTTGATTAATGGCTTCCTTCGAGCCGTCAGTTGGGTGCAGAACTCCAGGAATATCTTCTTCCCCTAGTGTATTAAAATACACATGGCCCAAACCTGATTTGGCCTTGAAGGTATATTTGCTAACTAATGAATCGTGTGGTAAATGACAATCAGCACAAGCCAGCTCGGCATGAGTAGAATCCACAAAAGAATCATAGACATTATTCATAATATGGCAGCTCTTACAGAACTCAGCAGAATCCGTATAAGCTAACCCTTTCGTCGTTACCACCGAAATAATAATTCCAACAAATAGACCTAATAATAGAAGTAAACGTTTATCAATTGCCAGCAACTTTTTTAACATGTTTTCACCTCCCCAGCCCAAAAATGATATCTATTAAAACACTTAACGTGCTCTAACCAAAGTTAATGAAGCTTTTCAATCAGTTCAATTAGCTTTTTCTTCGTCGTCGGTCCTGAAAACCGTTCGCGAATCTTTCCATTTTCATCAATAATGATCGTTTCTGGTTGACCAACAACCTGGTAGTCCTTGGCTGTTTCTTCCTTCGTATCAAGCAGATATGTTAGCTTCGAACCTGTTTCGTCAATATACTTTTTGATGCGATTTTTATTTTCACCTTTTGCTAGAATCAAAATTTGCGCCTGTTTAAAATCCAGCCCAAACGCCTCCAACTCTGGAGCTTCTTCAAGGCAAGGTTCACACCAAGTTGCAAAATAATTTAACACCACGACCTTACCTTTATAATCAGATAGACTATATTCCTGACCCATAACATCCTTCAAGGTAAAATCAATCGCTGCATCACCAGGGTTTGTCGAGGTTGCTTTACTTTTCAGACCATTTAGCAGGAGTCCAACAAAAAAGGCAGCTATCACTACAACCATTATCGGAATCACTTTTTGCTTCAATATCTTCACCCACCTTTACGTAAAATAAAGCAGCTCCCTATTCACCTTATCTAGATGTTTGCCATACTCATCCAGCTTCATTTGAACCTGTTCACTAGCTACCCCATCTTGTTCCCAAAGAACCTTTAGCTCCGCCATTTTCCGCTCAATCATTTGCTTCTTCTTAAGCAAATGGTGAAACTGCTCCTCCTCAAAATTTGTGGCAACCACATTTATTGGTGGCGTCTTTCTTTTTTTTATAAAAAATAATGCCAAGCCAATTGCCGCAATTACACTTATAACTACATGAGGGTCCATTGCCTTAAATCCAGGAGTAGCAAACCAAAATGTCACCAACCAGTCTGGGTGAAAGGGTGGAAACTGACTCATCCTTCTCCAACTCCTTTCCCGCGACGAATTTCCGCTAATTGACTAAGGATTTTTTTATCAAAATCGCTTGGATCTTCATCTGTTGGCTGTTGCAGCTTTTCGGTCTTTTCTGGTGGTTTATTTAGATAGTCCGCCGCCTTGAGCGATAAGTGTTCCTTTATTTGCTGAAAGTCCTGTTGGGTTATTTTCTTCATTAATAAGTCCATTTCAATTTCGTTGATCGCTTGATAAATGGATTCCAATGACATTTCTGGTTCACCGTCACTAGCTACAGGGTTATTTGCAGGCTTTTTGGCAAAAAAAGGGGCAGCCATAAAATAGAAGCAGGTAATTGTAACGACCGAACCAATTATTAAAAACAAATAGTCATTCATAACATCAAGTGCTCCTTTTCAAAAGCGTTCGGTTTCCGTTGCTGAGACAAGGTTGGATCCATTGCTGAGACAAGGTTCGGATCCGCTTAAAAAAGCTTGCGCCGTTCCTCATCAAGTGTCTTTTCGAATATCTCTTTGTCGATGTCACTTTGCCAATTCCCCATTTGGTTAGGGTTGTGGTTCAGTGCCTTACCGCTTGCTTTTCGTTTGTTAACCCATTGAAAAACAATCATTGCACCAGCTAAGAGGCCCACTGCAGGCATCGCCCAAGCAAGTATCCCTGTTTTATCAGTGGCTGGGGTCCGGAGAGCCGCTTGTCCGTATTCATCTACGTAGGATTGGATAATTTCCTGTGGTGCTTTTCCTTTGTTAAGACTTTCAATCACCTCTTCGTAGTAAACCTTTTTAACGGTACAGTTCGATAGGTCGTGGTCAGCATGGCCTTGCATATCAAACTTGCCAATCAAACTTTGAAATTCAGCTGAGTTATAAGTAAAAGCTGCGGATCCAAAACTAGGAATCACCAAAAGTAGCAAAATGGTCGTGATGAAAATTTTCCTGGTCAATTCCTCACCTACTTTCGTTCGAACTAACTTTTAAAGGGGTCCATTGTCGCAAACCGGGCTTTCCTCCAATTAAGGCAACAGCAATCCCGAACACCATGATGATTCCACCTGCCCAAATCCAGCTTACGAAGGGATTTATTTTTACCATAAAGGTGACTTTATCCCGGTTTTCCCAAGAACTTAACACCACATATAGATCCTCGGTAAGATTGGTCTTGATGGCGATTTCGGTTGATGGCTCCGGCCAATTGCCGTAAAAGATCTTTTCAGGTTTAATGGTGCCAGCTTTTTCCCCTTTGAAGCTAACAGATACATCGGCAAACACAATTTCATTGCCCCAATCACTTTTTTCAGTTAGCCCTTTGAAAGTTAAAGCATATGAACCTATGGAAAACGTTTCGCCCTTGTTGACGGTTGTTAATACTTCCTGAGAATAGGCATGGGAGGAAATAACGCCAACAGCCAGGATAGCGACTCCGATATGAACAAAATAGCCGCCGTATCGCCGTTGATTCTTCCGAGTTAAGCGAAACGCCGCAGTTACAAGGCCTTCGTTGGTTGCTTTCATCCGCGCCCTTGTTCCTCGCCAAAACTCCAGGATATGTGTCCCGAACATAAATACTGTTGCACCTAGACCAATGATTGCAAATAATCCATCGATGCCGGCTAACAGTAGACCGATACTGAAAACAAGCGCCAGTACAAGTGGCCATAGCATATTTTTTACAAAACGATCGAATGGAGCCTTTTGCCACGAGATTAATGGACAAATCGCCATCAGAATAATCAAGCCAAGCATGATGGGAGCCATTACTTTGTTAAAATAGGGCGCTCCCACATTTACCTTTGTTCCCGTAATCATTTCGGAAATCAAGGGATACATCGTCCCCCACAGAACCGCGAAAGCTGCTCCTACAAGGATTAAATTGTTTAATAAAAAGCTACTTTCCTTAGAAAAATAGGCTTCAATCGGACTACTTTCTTTCTTAATCAGTTGATATCTTGTTGTCACCACATAAATCGCCAACAGCATCATAAACGACAAAAATATTAAAAAGTAGGTTCCTAGATTGGTATCGCCAAAGGCGTGAACACTTGTCAGGAGGCCACTCCGAACTAAGAAAGTACCAAATAGGGTAAGGAGATAAGAGATAATTATCAGACTGACATTCCAAGTTTTCAGCATATTTTTGCGCTCCTGAATCATGACCGAATGGAGGAATGCAGATGCGGTTAACCATGGTAAAAACGAGGCATTTTCGACCGGATCCCAAGCCCAATAACCACCCCAGCCTAGCTCTAAATAAGCCCACCAACCACCAATAATATTTCCGAGAGTTAAGAACAGCCAAGCTACCAATGTCCAACGTCTTGTTAGTTTAATCCACTCAGCATCCATTCTTTTCATCATCAATGCTGCGATTCCGAAAGCGAAAGGAACAGCTAGTCCCACATATCCTAAATACAAGGTGACCGGATGAAGCACCATCCCTGGATGTTGCAGCATCGGATTTAATCCTTTTCCGTCAGCAGGAATCGTTTCGCTCATCGCAAACGGGTTGGCATTTAGGAGTATAACGAGGAAAAAGAAGATGATATTTAGCAATAGAATGGTTGAAACGTAAGGAATCATCCTATTGTTGTTTTTCTTTGGTAACACAATCATCCCTGTGTAAATACATAGCAGGAAAAGCCAAAGTAGTAATGACCCCGCATTTCCCGCCCAAAACGCCGTTAATTTATAAATGAGCGGGAGTTCAAGATTGGTATAGGCTGCGACATATTTATATTCAAAAGAACTAGCGCCTAGGAGATAGAGTAAGAGAAAGGCAGCAATGCTTGAAACAAAAATAAGCGATAAAATGCCTCCTTTGGCGCTTTCTTGCCATTTTGTACTCTGCCTTTTAATACCGATAATCATCGCAACCAATGAATAAAGAGAAATTATGAGTCCGAGTACGAGAGATAGATTCCCTAATAAATACATGCTGACACCACCTTCTTCTCTGGTTGCTTTTTTCTAAGATGAATAATTTATGTTAGTTAGGAATTTCCAACTTTTTTAATAGTTCATTGTATTCATCCTCAGAAATGCTTCCTTCAATTAGCATTCCGCGCAACCGCTTCTTTTTTGCTTGATATTGTGCCGAATCAACATCTACTTCTATTTGTGTTGCGCTAGCTACAGCCAATTGCGATTTCTTTTTTAGAAAAAATAACAGAGCAATCGCAAACAATGCTGTAAGGCCACTTATCCCACCAACAATTACTCCCATTGACAGGGTTTCATTTTTCTTTTCTGCTCCTTTTGCCGGGGTTTTGTTACCCATTTCATTCATAATATCGATGGTAGTTTTCGTTTCAGACCGTTGGTATCCTAACTGAATTTCCTTCTGATCATTTTGTTTCATTCCTTGAATTTGGTACATAAACATATTCATTCCGTAGCCGTTTTCCTGGTGGGATTCTGCTGCAGGGGTCAAGCGGAAGTTTTCCGATTTAAGTGGCTCTAGAAACAGAATTCTTACTAAGCCAATATCAGCAAAGCTTTTAAAGCTATAAGACAATGTCTTCTCGTTTTTCTTTCCTTTAATCTGGTCGGTGTAAAATTCAATGACAAACTTATATAGTTCACCAGGCTGAACCTGTTCAGTGGTAACCCATGAAATCGTCCCCAGTTCTTTGTTTACTTCATATTCAATTTCATTCATTTGCGTTTGATCGCGGTTATAGTTAGCTACGTAACCGATTCGGAAGTTTTTGGCATCCATCGGTAACGGGATTTCTATCATACCCTGTTGTGGTTGATCGCTTTTATTCATCAGCGTTCCATGATATCCAATCAGTAAGGGTGGCTGCTTGGCATCTTTATCCTCCGGATGATTAGAATATTCCGGCATCACTTGGATCGCCAGCTCTTCCATCGCAAACATCGGTGAATTCGCTTGGGCACTTACTACGTTTGGTAAAATTAAGCTGATGCATACTAACAGGCTTATATAAAAGAACTTATTTCTCATTGTTGTTACTCCTTCCTTGAGGCTAAATCGATTTACGTATCAACGTTTCGTTTTATCTTTACTTATTTAACCCTTTTAGAAATCGCAAATATGTGACCTACTTCACACTACAATCACTTGTTCTTTACCTTTTTGTGAACAAAAAAAAAGATAGATAATTAAGAAAAATGACATCGAGCTAAGTTCTCCATTTCAATTTCCCTTTTTTCAAGAGGCTGGTAATCTTCGGACAGAGGGTGGCCTTTTTGCTGCTGGCGTGTCCGAAGTTCGAGCTTCTTCGGACACAGGAAGGCCTTTTTGCTGCTGGCGTGTCCGAAGTTCGGGCTGCTTCGGACACTGGGAGGCCTTTTTGCTGCTGGCGTGTCCGAAATTCGAGCTACTTCGGACACAGGAAGGCCTTTTTGCTGCTGGCGTGTCCGAAGTTTGGGCTTCTTCGGACACAGGGAGGCTTTTTTGCCTCTGTCGTGTCCGAAGTTCGGGATTCTTCGGACACTGGAAGGCTTTTTTACTGCTGCCGTGTCCGAAGTTCGGGATTCTTCGGACACAGAAGGGCTTTTTTGCTGCTGGCGTGTCCGAAGTTTGGGCTTCTTCGGACATAGGAGGGCCTTTTTGCTGCTGTATTGTCCGAAGTTTGGGCTTCTTCGGACACTGGAAGGCCTTTTTGCTGCTGTATTGTCCGAAGTTCGGGATTCTTCGGACACAGGGAGGCCTTTTTGCTGCTGCCGTGTCCGAAGTTTGAGCTTCTTCGGACACAGGAAGGCCTTTTTTCCCCTTTCGTGTCCGAAGTTCGAGCTTCTTCGGACACAGGAAGGCTTTTTTGCGGCTTGCGTGTCCGAAGTTTGAGCTTCTTCGGACACTGGAAGGCCTCTTTTCCCCTGTCGTGTCCGAAGTTTGGGCTTCTTCGGACACTGGAAGACCTTTTTGCTGCTGTATTGTCCGAAGTTCGGGATTCTTCGGACACAGGAGGGCCTTTTTGCTGCTGTATTGTCCGAAGTTTGAGCTTCTTCGGACACAGGAAGGCCTTTTTTCTTCTGTCATGTCCGAAGTCCGCTCTTCTTCGGACACAAGAAAAAGCATGGCGAATTTTTTTGCAATCCCATGCTTTTTCTTATGATATATCATTTATTTTTTACGCTTTGCACCTCAAAATAGAAACCATCATATGATTAGGCTCTTTTCTCAAACATTGTTGCTTTTTAAGATGAGAATGAAGTGATTAGACTTTAAAACAGCAAACATTTATGAGAAAAGAGCTCGCAAATTAACTTTCAAGCTACAAAATGGGTGATATCTAGTTAAAATCGGGTTTAAGATTTTAACAACAAACTTTACCAAAACAGCCTATGATTATCAGACTTTGATTAAGATGATTGTTCAGGTTCCGGATGGAATTTTGATTTTACCGGTTGTCCACCTGATTTTTCGTATTTCCGCTTTGCTTGCTTCACTAAATCAATATCAGCGCCAAGCTCTAAGTCTTGATTGTTTACTCCGTTCCGAGTTTTCTGTTCGGGATTGTTTTGTTTTGAACGTTTTTTCATCGTTTCACCCCTACTGAAGAATCATTGTATTTTGTAACTGCTGAATTCTTAGACGCATCCGGTGAAGCTGTTCTCGTTGTTGGCCATTTGCACTATGTGCTAGGTCGGCTAAATCATTATAGCTTTCTTCAAGCTGCTGTAAGACACTGGTGTAATCATCTGTGTTATAGTGCTCCTGCCTATTCACCACAACAAATTGCTCTTCTGCTTCCTTAATCACCTGTTCACAACGCTGAAAAAAATCATCCATCGATTTGCGAGTGGCCATTTCTGTTCCTCCCTTTTTGACAAATAAAAAAGTGAAAATATTTAACTTAGTTGAGTGTCTAGCTCCACCGGCTAGGGACTCGAGTCATAAGCCAATCCGCCAAAAGGTCAAATGGCGACCTTTATACCGGCTCGTCTTATGCTTGTCGCCCCTGGGGTAAAATCCAAAAGCTGATTTTACTAGCAAACCGCTTACGCTTTTCTATTGAAGCGGTTTGCTTCTTTTATTATTCTGTTCACATTTACTTTTCTTATTGATAAAAATCCTGCCATTTATTTGAAAACAGGCGTCGTTCCTGTCCAAACCTAGGTCAATGGTGCTAATATTATTTTTTTAAAAAAGACAACAATTAGCTAAGAGTTTGACTTATATGTTACAATTTTCTTTATGCATCCCTTTGGATATCAATTTTAAAGGAGGTACTCTGATATGACTCAGACTAACCTTTTCCCATATACAATAGAAAACAAACGTTACCATACTTGGAACTATGCCTTGCGCCAAACCTTTGGCCATAAAGTTTTTAAGATTGCCCTTGATGGTGGTTTTGATTGCCCAAACCGTGACGGTACAGTTGCTCATGGTGGTTGTACTTTTTGCTCTGCTGCCGGGTCTGGTGATTATGCTGGCAACCGAGCCGAGGATTTACCAACACAATTCGCTGAAATCAAGGCAAAGATGCATGAAAAGTGGAAAGATGGCAAATATATGGCCTATTTCCAGGCTTTCACCAACACCCATGCACCTGTTGAAGTTTTACGTGAGAAGTTTGAAACCGTTTTGCAGCAGGAAGGCGTCGTTGGTCTTTCAATCGCCACAAGACCGGACTGTTTGCCAGATGATGTGGTTGAATATCTTGCTGAATTAAACCAAAAAACTTATTTATGGATCGAACTCGGTCTGCAAACCATCCATGAACGCACAGCAAATCTTATTAACCGGGCTCACAATTACCCTGCATATGTCGAGGGTGTTAACAAGCTTCGTAAACACGGCATTCGGGTTTGCACCCATATCATTAACGGATTACCATTGGAAACTCCAGAAATGATGATGGAAACAGCCAGAGAAGTCGCCAAACTTGATGTACAAGGCATTAAAATTCACCTTCTTCATCTGTTAAAAGGAACACCGATGGTTAAGCAATACGAAAAAGGCATGCTCGAATTTCTTTCATTCGAAGGCTATGTAAACCTAGTATGCGACCAATTAGAAATTTTACCGCCAGAAATGATTATTCATCGAATCACAGGAGATGGACCTATTGACCTTTTGGTTGGCCCGATGTGGAGTGTAAATAAGTGGGAAGTTCTAAACGCCATTGATCATGAGCTAAAACGTCGTAACAGCTGGCAAGGTAAATTTTTTACAGGCGCTAACAAAGAGTAGAGGTATACTGATGAAACTAGAAAAAATCCTTCCATTTGCCAGAAGACTTTTAAAACAGGCTGTAAATCCTGGTGACATCGTCATTGATGCAACTATCGGAAATGGTCATGACACCGTATTTTTAGCCAATTTAGTCGGTGCTAGCGGTAAAGTATATGGCTTTGATATTCAAGAACTAGCTATTGCCGCCACACATGAGCGCTTAAAGCAACAAAATTTAGTGGAGCAAGTCACCCTTATCCACAATAGCCATGAAATTTTAAAAGAAGTCATCCCAGCGACTGACTACAGAAAAATTACTGGAGCTATTTTTAACCTTGGGTATTTACCCGGTGGCGATAAATCAATCGTCACCAAATCTAAATCAACCCTATCCGCCATCAAACAGCTTTTTGAAATAATGGCACCAGAGGGAATCATCGTGTTGGTCATTTACCATGGACACGAAGGTGGCTCACAGGAACGTGACGAGCTTCTAAATTATTGTCAACAACTAGATCAAAAACAAGCGCACATCCTGCAATACCAATTCATCAACCAAGTTAACTATCCACCATTTCTAATCGCAATCGAGAAAATATAGGCTAGCCAGACATTCTGGCTAGCTTTTTCATTTAGTGACGAAGTACATGGATGACAGGGACACGCACAAATATTGTGATACTAGAGGAAATCAAAATTTTCGAAAGAAATGATATAAAATGGGGTAATTTGAGGTAATTTTCATAGAAAAATCGTTTGTTTTCAAAAAAACAATAATAGATACGGAATTTTTGGACTGTTTCCGAGTAATAACGAAGAATGATTTCATATTCTTGGCGAAATGGAGTGGGAATGATTGCTAAATGTCCGACTTTTAGGGAGTTATGTCCGACTTTATACAAAGAATGTCCGACTTTCTCCATAGAATGTCCGACTGTATGGCGTTATGTCCAACTTTCAGCGGTAATGTCCGACTTCATGATGGCGTTATAAAAATAAAAAAACACACTACCAGGTTTGGTAGTGTGCATCCCAATTATCTCCTCTTGAATGGAGTGCTTCCCATAAAACTAACCCTCTAGCAATCCGCACCAATTTACGCGCATTACACCTGTTTAAGTTTCAAAATCAGTCTTCCAGGAATCCATTTTTGAACCTTACGAAACACGATCCCATTTAAATAGAAAAAGTAACTAACTGGACCACCAACTTTAATAATTTCTTTAGCCATTTTCCGCACCGGTTTTTGTTTATTTACTTTTTCATCCGACAAATAGATGCCCAGCAAACCACGATTAATTAATTGATGGAACTTTTGGTTGGGAAGCTTATCGGTATGACGATCAGCTTCGACAAGAAAATGCTGTAAACGATTAAACAAAGTCTGGTTATTTTCATAATAAAAACAAAAATTTAAGTCGCCGCCAATTCTGTCTTCCTCTTGATCAATAAAATAATCAAGCAGAATGTGGAGCCCCTGAATATAAGGAAAATAGCCATTGCGAATCTTTTCAGCGTACTCTTCCTTAAAATCATCTCTCATCGCATAAGATAATAAGCAAAAAATTCCCAAGGTTGAACCAGAGCAAGCCGAAAACTCGTACCACTCCATTTTCGGAATGCTGTTTTCCACGCTTTGAAACACTTGCTTCAGCCGCGGGATTCGCTCTTCGACAACAACATGCTTGTGAATTTGCAAATCACAATAATAACCACACAGCTCGATCAAATATGGTTTAATTTTATGATAATTGTCCACTTCGTTCAGGACATTTTGGCAAGTGGAAACAAGATCAGCTAAGTAGCCGCCATCCTCTTGGTCTTCCCGAAACCGATAATAATTCTTCGATTCCGATTGTAGACTTAAGGCATCATTCATTGACTCATGCAATGCCGCAAAATCTTCGGGATCAAGTGAAGTACTTCTGTCACATAAATTGTCTAAGTAATCACTTATCGTTTGATAAGCGACAATAAAAGAAATAGAAGCCTTGCGTTTTTTATTGGCTAACAAGGCAAAAATGGCCCCACCTTGACAATGAAAGGTTTTCGTTTCGATACTTGCTAATGCTTGGCTTCGAAGTTCCGAATTCGGAATTGCATTCGCCTTTTTTTTCCAATATTCTATTTCTTGATGTACCTCCGGCAATATTCTCCAATAGACGTTTGACATTAAACTAATTGGTTTCGTCGGTATTCTCAATTTCCCACCATCCTTAAACTAAGTAACCTATTGCTTTCAATCGACTAATCACAAAATCCTTGGCATATTCAAACACATTTTCCCGTTCAGGCTCATTGAATATTTCATGATAAAATTTAGGCCATTCCTTCAACCTTTTTTCAGAAAGCGGAACGTAATTAAACCAATCTCTAACCATTTGTTTATTAACAAGTTTATCGTCCCCACCTTGCATCACTAATAAAGGAATATCCGGTAGTTTATCGATGTTGGCAAAAACCAGTTTCATTGCAGAAATCAGTTCACGGTACCACCTGACCGAAACCTTGGTTACATATAATGTGTCATTTTTATCAGCATCCCGAACATCTTGATTGCTTGTAGCCATTTCTACAGTAATTCCTGATTTCATTTTAAATTCAGGAGCAATGACATTAAGAAGCATGACGAAAGCATTTTTAAGTTTTGAAGGATACTTAGCCAGCCCAAAACATGGAGCTGATAAAATGACACCAGCAATATTCATATCTTCTTCCTGCAATAGGCGAGCAGCAATTAAACCACCCATGCTATGACCAAGTAGGAAGACCGGGAGTTCAAAATCGTAAGCTGCTTGAATCCAGTCTTTTACTTCAAATATATAATCTTCAAAGGCATCAATATGTCCCCTTTTTGATCGCGTCGTCATTCCTTGACCTGGTAAATCCCCCATAATCACATGAAATCCTGAGGAACGCCACATTTGAATCAACCATCCATAGCGACGATGATGCTCCATTGCCCCATGAATCATAACGATAACTGCTTTAGCTTCACCTTCTGCTTCCCATTTCCACATAAAACTTCCTCCGTCTTTAGCCCAAAAATATAAAAAGTCTAATCCTCTCCGTCGACATTTTTTTAAAAATTAAGACAAATCCATTGACAACTATAGTACTATTTTGGCTAAACTTTACTTAGTATAGTCGAAAAGGAGAGAAATAAATGATTTATCCTTACAAGGGGAAGACCCCCAAAATATCTGATTCTGCTTTTATTGCAGATTATGTAACCATTACCGGAGATGTTGAAATCGGCGATGAATCGAGCGTCTGGTTTAATACCAGTATTCGTGGTGACGTCGCTCCCACCATTATTGGTAAAAAAGTAAATATCCAGGATAATTCTGTCCTTCACCAAAGTCCCAATAATCCCTTAATTCTTGAAGATGAAGTATCTGTTGGACATCAAGTTATGCTCCACAGCTGCATCATTCGCAAAAAAGCACTCATTGGAATGGGCACCACGATCCTTGATCAAGCGGAAATCGGCGAAGGGGCTTTTATTGGTGCTGGTAGTCTTGTTCCACAAGGAAAAAAAATCCCACCCCGTACACTTGCTTTCGGAAGACCAGTTAAAGTCATTAGAGAACTAAATGCTGATGATATCGCAGACATGGAAAGAATCTCTAGAGAATATGCTGAAAAAGGACAATATTACAAATCACTGCAAACTGAAAATCCAAAATAAATCATTATTTTTTCGTCATTTACCCTAAACTAATAGGGATAACAATATATGTATTTCCTATTATATCTTTTGTTTTTTAAATGTACCAAGGAACAAAGTCCTTATTTGAAAAAAAAACCCACAGTGGATGAAAATTCACTGTGGGTTTTTTTATAACTTTCCGCCAAAGTATACTTAATATCCATTAAGCTCTAGTTAGAAATTAAGCTTTAGCTTGTTGACGAAGTGTCTCTGCTTTATCAGTTTGTTCCCATGGAAGTTCAACATCTGTTCTTCCAAAATGACCGTATGCAGCCGTTTGCTTGTAAATCGGACGTCGTAAGTCTAGCATTTTAATAATTCCAGCTGGACGTAAGTCGAAGTTTTTAGCGATTAATTCTGCTAGAATATCCTCATCAACAGTTCCAGTTCCAAAAGTATCAACAGCAATTGATACTGGCTTGGCAACGCCAATCGCATAAGCAAGCTGAACTTCAACCCTATCCGCTAAACCAGCAGCAACAATATTTTTGGCAACATAACGGGCAGCATAAGCAGCTGAACGGTCAACTTTTGTTGGATCTTTACCAGAGAATGCACCGCCTCCATGGCGCGCATATCCACCATAAGTATCAACAATAATTTTACGACCAGTTAAACCGGCATCCCCTTGAGGTCCACCAATAACAAAACGACCTGTTGGATTAATAAAGTATTTCGTATTTTCATCGATTAATTCTTTTGGAACAACCGCATTAATGACATGTTCTTTAATATCCTTTTGAATCTGTTCTAATGTAACTTCTGGGCCATGCTGCGTTGAAATGACAATTGTATCAATACGCACTGGCTTATTATCTTCATATTCAACCGTAACCTGAGTTTTTCCATCCGGCCTGAGATAATCAAGAATTTCTTCTTTTCGAACTAATGTTAACTGACGAGATAGTTTGTGAGCCAATGAAATTGGTAGTGGCATAAGCTCTTTGGTCTCATTACACGCAAACCCAAACATTAGACCTTGGTCACCAGCACCAATTGCCTCGATTTCTGCATCAGACATTTGTCCTTCTCTTGCTTCAAGTGCTTGGTCAACACCCATGGCAATATCAGGAGATTGTTCATCAATTGAAGTTAAAACCGCGCAAGTCTCAGCATCAAAACCATATTTAGCCCGAGTATAACCAATACCTCTAATAGTTTCACGGACGATTTTAGGAATATCCACATAAGTAGAAGTAGTTATTTCACCAGCAACAAGAGTTAAACCTGTTGTAACTGATGTTTCTGCAGCTACTCGTGCATTTGCATCTTTTGCTAAAATTGCATCTAAAATAGCATCAGAAATTTGGTCACAAATCTTATCCGGATGACCTTCTGTTACTGATTCAGAAGTAAACAAACGACGTTTTGTTGACAATCTGATTTCCTCCTTATATATAGAAATAAAGCGAGGTTAGCCTTGGAATAAAGAAAAAGTCCCTGTCTTTACCTCTTTGATACGGTACTCATTCCCTATGTAGTATGAAATAATCATGGTGGTTTTATCCCAT
This sequence comes from uncultured Bacillus sp., assembly GCA_937894355.1. Taxonomy (GTDB): domain Bacteria; phylum Bacillota; class Bacilli; order Bacillales; family Cytobacillaceae; genus Bacillus_BU. Next base: position 3,260 of record CALCRD010000041.1, on the reverse strand, counting down.
ACCCGCTGGAGATCAGTTTGCATTATAAGGCTATAAAAACAAAAAACCTATCCCCTGTAAATGAGGAAAGGTTGTTAGCAAACTAAATTTGCGCCTTTCGCTCTTATCGTTCAAGGCCATATGCCTTGCGTCAGGTTAGCACCTTGCTTTGGAGTAATGATGAGAAGTAATCTCATTGTCTTCCATGTAAAGCAGGTTGCTGGGTTTCATAGGGCCTGTCCCTCCACCAGCTCGGGATAAGAGAGTATCCGTTCAAGCTTGAATAATACCGTATTGTGCCAAATGGTGTCAATCGTTTTGACCATTTGTTCACCAAATAGTAAAAATCATTTTTTTCCTAATTTCTCATTATATTCTTCCCTTGTAACTATATTTATAGTAAATTTTACTAAGGATGTTTTAAATTCCACCATTTATTGTTTTACCAACGTTTCCAACTATTTTAGTAGTTCAAATTTATTATCTTTTGAATTTTTTTTATAATTAGTATAGATTAATTGTTCCAATGTGTTATACTATTCCCAACACTCAAAAATATTTGATAAAGGGATGGTTTATCAGATGAATTCTGTAAGTACAACTGAATTAACTGATTTGTTAACAGGTAAAAACGTAAGTATTCAACTATCAGTTCCACAATTAGTTGAAAAAGTATTAGAACGTAAAGAAGGAATTATAACTTCAACCGGTGCTGTTCGCGCAACCACTGGAAAATATACTGGCCGTTCTCCTAAAGACAAGTATATTGTAGAAGAAGCTGATTCAAAAGAAAAAGTTGATTGGGGTTCTGTCAATCAAGTGATCTCTGAAGAATCATTTGCTAATCTCTACACTAAAGTAATCGCTTATTTAAAAGAACAAAATGAAGTATTTGTATTCAAAGGCTTCGCTGGAGCAGATACAAAATATCGTTTGCCAATTCAAGTTATTAATGAATACGCTTGGCACAATCTTTTCTCTCACCAATTATTCATTCGTCCGAGCGAGCAAGAATTAGCAGAGCATAAAGATGCATTTTCAGTAATTTGTGCTCCTAATTTTAAAGCGGATCCTGCTGTTGATGGAACAGCTAGCGAAACGTTTATCATTATTTCTTTTGAAAAACGTACAGTCTTAATTGGCGGTACTGAATATGCAGGAGAAATCAAAAAATCAATTTTCTCAGTAATGAACTACTTACTTCCTGAAGCTGGAATTATGCCAATGCACTGCTCATCTAACGTTGGTGTTGAAGGCGATGTTGCATTATTCTTCGGTCTTTCTGGAACAGGTAAAACTACATTATCAGCAGATCCTAACCGTAAATTAATCGGTGACGACGAGCACGGCTGGTCAGCAAACGGTGTGTTCAACATTGAAGGCGGCTGCTATGCTAAATGTGCTGACTTAACTCGTGAAAAAGAACCACAAATTTTCGATGCAATCCGTTTTGGCTCTGTGCTTGAAAACGTCGTTCTTGACGATGAAAGCCGCATTGCTGATTATAGTGATACATCTTTAACTGAAAATACTCGTGCTGCTTATCCATTACAAGCGATTAGCAATATCGTTGACCCTAGCGTTGCTGGTCATCCAAACACAATTATTTTCTTAACTGCTGATGCGTTTGGTGTATTACCTCCAATCTCTAAGCTTACAAAAGAACAAGCTATGTACCATTTCTTAAGTGGTTACACTTCTAAGCTTGCTGGAACTGAAAGAGGCGTTACTTCTCCTGAAGCTACTTTCTCAACTTGCTTTGGTTCACCATTCCTACCACTTCCTGCTACACGTTATGCGGAAATGCTTGGAGACAAAATCGATGAGCACAATGCTAATGTATTCCTAGTGAATACTGGATGGACTGGCGGAGAGTATGGAGTAGGCTCAAGAATGAAGCTTAGCTATACACGTTCAATGGTTCAAGCTGCTCTTAATGGTGAATTAAACTCAATCGAGACAGCAACAGATGAAATCTTTGGTTTAGAAGTACCTTTACATGTACCAGGTGTTCCTGATGAAGTTCTTCAACCAAGCAAAACATGGGCTGACAAAGCTGCATATACTACAAAAGCAACTGAATTGGCTAGCAAATTCCATGATAATTTCAAAAAGTTTGCTAATGTACCTGCTGAAATCAGCGAAAAAGGTGCACCACTAGCTAAATAATAATTTTATAGGGGAATTTTTTGCAATAATGTCTTGGGAATCATTATTGTCTATCATTATGGGGAAATTTTCCGGTTACAAATAAAGGCTTTTAGAACAGGCTGCCTGAGACTTAATTGTCCAAGCAGCCTGTTTTTGGTTTCCCACCACCCCTACTGATCTTTCATCCAATCGGTAAGGTCACTAACGACTTTTCGATTGACTGCTGGCGGAAAGTAATGCGTGTATTCCGGGAAATACCAACATGCTACCGGCTTATGTAAACTCTTCAAGCCTCTCTCAAGGCGAATACTATGCTCAATTGTTACATTCTTATCCTTGCAGCCATGGATGATTAATATGGGAGAGCAAATCCCCTCTAACTTATAGAGCGGTGTTCGGCTTTTGTATCGCTCAGGATATTTTTCTGGTGAACCACCAATTACTCGCTTCATCATTCTTCGCAAATCTTCTCGTTCATTATAGGTTAAAGTCATATCAGTTACTCCGCCCCAACATACCACTGAAGCAGCTTCTGGAAATTGAATTGCTGTTTGCAACGCCATTACCCCACCTCGAGAAAACCCAAAAATATGAATGTCATTCACACGCGGTTGATCTTTTAACAACATGAACGCCGCATAAGCATCCTGACAGTCATCGCCAGCGAAGTCCTCGTAGCCCTCACCCCCTTGATTCCCCCGATAATAGGGGGCAAATACGATAAAGCCTTCTTGAGCAAATTGGGCGATTCTAGCCGGTCTAACCATCCCGACATTTTTTATCCCACCCCGTAAATAAAGAAACCCATCATAGCTTTTATTATCTTTTGGCTCGGCTAACATCCCTTTCACCTTTAATCCTTGTGAAAAGTAGGTAATAATCGATAAATCAACTTGGCTATTTGGCGAAGGAAAGCGCCATTTTGTAAAAATAGTTCCATCCTTTTTCATGCCCTCAACTCCTTGCACATACTTAATTCCCAGCGATGCCAACAGCGTTCTAGGCATTCACACATTTTTTTATTATTTCATATATTATTCTAGGCTGTTTTCGTAAAGTTTGTTGTTAAAATCTTAAACCCGATTTTAACGTGGATATCAACTATTTTGTAGCTTGAAAGTTAATTTGCA
>CALCRD010000040.1 GCA_937894355.1 uncultured Bacillus sp. | reverse complement strand
GAAGCCGCCGTGCACCGTTCAAAGCAATCGGTGTCTGAAATCAAACGACAACAAGAGCTTTTTAACGAAGGTAGCGGCACCGAGTTGCAAAGTAAGTTTACTAAACCTCTTTTTACAAGACCAAGATTTATGCAGGAAAAAGCCCTCACACCAGCTGAGCGGGGAACGGCGATGCATATGGTCATGCAACATATCGATTTGAGCCGACCAATCAATGACTTATCACTCCAGTCTTTATTGGAGCAAATGGTTGAAAAAGAGCTGCTATCAACCGAGCAAATGGAAGTAATTGATCGAGAGGCGATTGTCGAATTTTTCCAATCAGAGTTAGGTTGTCGGCTATTAGCTTCTAAAAATGTGAGACGGGAAATTCCCTTCAGTGTTTCGCTTCAGGCAAAAGAGGTTTATGCTGATTGGAATAGTAGCCAGGATGAACAGGTTCTTGTACAAGGGATCATTGATTGCTTGTTTGAGGATGAATGTGGATTGGTCCTGCTTGATTATAAAACAGATACCATTACGGACCGCTTTAAAGAAGGTTTTGAAAAAGCAAAGCCGACACTGCAAGATCGTTATCAAGTTCAAATTCAATTATATGCTAAAGCGGTAGAGCAAATCCTAAAGAAACCGATCGCTGAAAAATATTTGTTTTTCTTTGATGGCGGGCACTTATTGAATATGGATTAATTATTAATGGAGAGGTGGGCTCAGTTAACTTGAGTCCGCCTTTTTTTGGGGGTGGATTGCTTTGGTGGATTAGTCGCGTAGTTTGTAAACGATGTGGAAAAATTTTAGCCGGGATCATGAGGATTAGTGGGAAAATCAAGTTAGGCAACCAACAATTTGAAAAATTGACGGAGAAACTCCGCTTAAATAGTGATTTGAATAAAAAATACCTTTAATAAACGGAGAGATTCCGTCTATTGAGGTGAAAAACGGGAAAATGGAGGGTTTTTCTGTGGATAACCGGAAAACCTCCGCGTATTTCCCCAAAAATGGGCTCTATTTTGAATATAAAAGGAAAAACTCCGCTTCTGCTGGTTACTTAATTACGGACTAGACTTCTTAATATAAATGAGATTTTTTGAGAATCCAGAGAACCCTCATTTTGATGCATTACGGTGACCTATACCAAAAGAAGGGAAATTGAATACTTCAATCTTCTAGAAACGGGCGCGATTATCGAAAATTGATCGCGCTTGTTTCCTTTTAAGGACCAGTTTCTTGAAGAAGAAAAGCTAATAATACGTATTTGACTCATTTAGTGAACTTAAAGGTCATACTAAGGTAAAAAAGGTGTGACTTTTGTGAAACAAGCATTATTTCTTATCACATTAATTTCATTACCATTACTATTGGGATTAGTTAAAGAGAAGGAAGAAGAGTGTCTTCCTTGTAAAGAATGCTACGATATAGCTTGGGATGACGGATGGGGAGAAGGATATGCCACAGGTCAAGTAAACCAAAGATATAGCTTTGTTAGAACTCTTATACATATGGGCAAACCAGACCAAGAGATTGTTTATATAGCAACAACCAGCTATGTTGAATTAAAAGACATAAGAAATCAGCTTAATATATATCGTGGTTATTTTGAGTTTGAAGCATCAAGATATGAACTTATCAGGGCTCTTCTAAAAGAAGGTAAAACGGATGAAGAAATTGTCAATAAAGCACATTCAAGTTTTTATGAATTGGAACAAGTGAAAAAACAACTTAAACAGTATAATGGAAAATTCAAATGGGAAGTGCAGTAAATAAGGAACTTAATATGCGAAAACCATAAGTCTTGGTGAACCAAACGAAAATATTGTGAAGGAATTCACTTACGCTAACGGGGGCAAGAGTATAAGTAGAACCATAACAGCTTAACGGATTCCGTTTCCTATCGCAAAACGTCAATTTACAGCTAAACGTATTTCCAGAATAAATATCCTTTTTTTTTAAATATCCTATTTATTCTTATTTTCTAAATCTTTAATTCCTTTCTCTAATTTTTTATTTTGCTCTTCCTCATTTTTTGTTTTTTTTGATACAATATGTGAAGCTTGTAATGAATATTTCGTAAGAAATATTCAAATTTGGTTACTTAAAGCGAGGAAATTAGCTATGAAAAGAAAAGCGATATTTGCAACTACCGTAATTGTTGGGATAGTTTTAGTCCTCTTGTTAGGCAACTATTTTATTTGGCATAGAGAGGATAATGGAAGGGCTAAGTATAAAGAATATACATCCGCACACTCTTTAACAAAAAAATACACCAAGAATGACTATAAATTAGCCATAGAATTGATTGGTGCTATACAAAAGAAGGATGATAATCAAGTGTCGCTGCTTATCAAGAAGAACAAACAGATTAATTGTCCACAATTTGAAGAAGACCCACACTCTGATATGCCCGCACCATTTACACCATTAAGTGCAGCCTGCTACATTGGAGATTATGAAACAGCAAAAATGCTAGTTGCCCAAGGTGCTGTTGCAAATGTGAGAGACACTTATTCACCGTTAGAACTAGCCTTAGATCGATATGAGCCAGAAGATTTAGATCTGGTAAAACTGCTAGTTTCAAATGGTGAAAATGTGAGAAAAGGTGTCTATTTGGATGATGTAGCTGAATGTGGAAACTTCAACTATAACACTGAAAACGACAATCAAAGAATAGTTGACATCTACAAGTATTTAGAAGAACAAGGAGCTCAAATGTCTAGCATAGACAAAGTACTATCAAATGCTGCCTATATGGGAAACACTTCACTTGCTAAATTTTTGATTGAAGAAAGAGGAGCAGATGTCAATCGTGAAACAATTGCTACGCCACTTATTCGCGCAGTATATGCACACTCCGTACTTGATGAAAAGGCAGTTAAAATGGTGAAAATGCTATTGGAGCACGGTGCAGATAGAAACTACGTTTACGCACTAGAGGAGCCACCTGAAAACTATGGTACCGCCTTAGATATCGTGAAAACTTATCCCACGCCTAATCAAGAACTCATTAAACTTTTAGAAAATTGATAATGCCTGTCAAGGTTCCTAGATTTAACTTTAGACATTTCTTATTCAACTAACCTGCCCCATATACTGTATATAAGAGCAGTTTAACGCAACAAAAAGAATGATAAAAACAGAAAAAGGAGCAAGGTTGTTTTATGGAATTAAAAGAATTAATTGCGTTTCTAAATAAGTTAGAGGAAAGAAGTATTTTTTATAAGCTAAATAAAGTCAGAAATGAAGCTATTATGGTAGAGGTTGCTGTTCCAGGACAACGATGGGAAATTGAATTTTTGGAAGACGGAACAGTTGATATTGAAAAATTTTTAAGTGATAAAGATATGTACGATGTGAATGAATTGGAGACTCTTTTTAAGGAATTTAGCGACTAAATCTTATTGTGCTAATGTAAGTAAAACAACAATTCGTTTATCGTTTATAGATCTTCAACAAAACGGGCGCTTTCCATAGTAGAGATTGCGCTCTTTCTTTATGTAAAGGCCCAGATTGTTGAAGATCACATTTAAAGAAAATCGTTATGGGTGGACAGATTGTTAGGAATTTCACTACACTAATGGTTGCCTTAGTTACAGTTTTAGGTAGTTACAAATGGTATTCCTTTTTGAATTTTTGGAGGGGTTTGGCTATATTGACAAAAAACGGAAAAAATTCATGGACAACTTTGAATTTTGATATTACAATTGTAATATCAAGGTTTGATTACATTTGTAATCATGTGAAGGGAGAAGAATATGAAAGAGCTGCCAAAAATATCAGAAGCTGAATTGGAGGTTATGAAGGTCCTATGGACTAAGTCACCTTTGTCAGCAAATGAAGTTGTGCGAATGCTTGAAGATCAAACAGATTGGAAACCAAAGACAATTCGGACATTGCTTAATAGACTGGTTCAGAAGGGAGCTATTGCTGTTCAACAAGAAGTTGGAAAAGTATATGCTTACTGTCCATTAGTTTCACAAGATGTCTTTCTGAAAGTAGAGACTAAATCTTTTTTACAGCGGCTATACGGAGGTGCACTCAAACCATTGCTGTTGAATTTTTTACAGGAAGAAAAGCTTTCCAGGGAGGAAATTTCTGAGCTTAAACGAATACTTGACGAAAAGAGCAATTCAGAATCTTCAACTGACAATACAAGGGAAACACGATGATGAGTTCCCTATACGTTAGCCTTCAGCCTTTCTTTCGTTGGTTAATACAAACAAGCATTGTGTGCAGTGTTTTGGTTGGATTAATTATCCTCCTGAAACTGATATTTCGAAATAAGTTACCTGCTAGGTGGCACTACTTACTATGGCTTACATTGATTTTTAGACTTATTCTGCCGCCTTTGCCAGAAAATTTATTCCATTTTCAAGATGTTTTACCTGAAAAGGCTTTTAATGTAACAGTTTTTCATTCAATAGAACCTCAACGAGAATCACATAATATGACACCCCCAACAATAAAAGATAATAAATCAAAAAAGGACATTTCAAAAACAAATACTGATATTGAGCCAGGTCATCAATCGATGCCTGTTGGGCTAATTTTAATGATTTTTTGGTCAATAGGCGTACTGAGTTTGACTATAATGACAGTTTTCTCAAATTTACAGTTATCAACCTATGTTAAACGTCAATCACATATTACGGAGGCAGATGTTATCCAGCTTTTTGACCTTTGTAAAAGTAGGATGTCTATTAAACGGCAGATTCCTGTATTGGTTTCTAAAAAATTAATAAGTCCAACTTTGTTAGGAGTTATTAGGCCAAAGATTTTATTATCTCAAGACCATATTAATATGCTTAATGAAAATCAATTAATCTTTGTTTTCTATCACGAGTTAAGTCATATGAAACGTAAAGATATTGCAGTAAATGGTGTAATGAATGTGCTACTGATTCTCCATTGGTTTAATCCTATATTGTGGTATGCCTTTTATCGGATGCGTCAAGACCAAGAAATAGGGTGTGATGCACTTGCTCTTAGTTATCTAGATGAAGGTCAAAAATTAGAATACGGACACACTATTATCAAACTTTTAGATAGTTTCACCAATCACAGTCCTATATCAAGTTTTGCTAATATGACTGGCAGTAAGCGAAGCCTTAAAAGGAGAATACTAATGATAAAGCAATTTCATAAAAAATCATATCGCTGGTCCCTCTTAGGAGTGGTATCTATTATAGCATTGGCCGGGTTTTCATTTGTTAATACTGATGCAGCTTCCAATAATGTTATCAAAAAGGATGGTTTGAAAAAAATTAGTAATACATCCAATAAATTGGGTATTGCATATACTCCACCAAAACATGAAGAGAATTATAAAGATTTTACTAAAGAAGAAATACTTACCAAAATGATTAATTCTGTTGATTACTTTGAAACGGCAAAAGGTGAATTTACCATCCATTATGGCAATATAGACAGTGCAGATGGGTACACTTTAATTGATTACGAGCTTAGTCTAAAAAATAAAGTAGGGGGATTTAGTAAGGAAGCTAGATGGGAAAATGGAAAAGATAAAGTAACAGAGACTTATTATAATGATAAGAGTTTGTGGTATATAGATGAGGAAGAAAAATCATTTAGGAAAGTAGGAACAGGAAATCCAAACAATTCGGGTACTTTAACACTCGATAATGCATTTCAATATGATAACGAGGGTAATTACGTTACCTATTATCGCGAAAGGCCTCTAATAGGACAAGCAATGAGTGCCTTATTTCCCTATGAAATTGCATCAAATTACACAAGGGATCTAACTAAATGGGAAATCGAAAAACAAAATGAAATGCTTTTAGGGCACAATACCTTATTAATTAAGGGGGTTTTAAACGATTTTGCTGCAAATAAAAGTAAATCAAAGACCTTCCATTTTTGGGTTGATAAAGATACAGGAATTTTAGTAAAGTATGAGACGTATAATTCCGCTGGGACTGTTGTAGATTATTTATATCCAGCGAAGTTAGAAGTAAATATATCTATAGATAGTAAAAACTTTACACCAAATTTAGATGGTTACACAGAATATAATAACGGAATGATAAAGCTAACTGATATTCAAACTACAAAGACTAACTAAGACATTTGATTTACACATAACAGGAAAATAGCCTAATATGCTAAATTATTTAGAGAAGTTCGTAAATAGAATGCATTTAAGCTAACCGTTAGTCGAAACAATTTAAAAAGACTCGTGATAAGTATGACCACAAGTCTTTATGGATGAAAATTCAAAGAATATTAGTTTATACCTAACATTTTTAAAATACAATTTGCTAATTCTTGTCCACGCATATCACACATAGTAATACATTGAGCTAAAAATTGACCTATCATTTCAACACCTCCTATAAATTATATTTTAATTATAATTTATGGTTATGTAGAATAAATGAAGAAACCCAAGTAGGTTTAGTTAGTTCACCATTTTTTCATAGTTGTGAAATAACTTTTTGAAAAATATATCATTTCAACAGCATTCTTAAAACAAAGCCATTTTTTTAGTAGGGATGTCATTCCATCAGCTCTTTCACATTTACAATATTCCGCGATTGGGAGCATTCCAAGAAAAAGGATTGCGACTTTTTTAAAAAACTTTTGCATTAAAGGGAGTTTAATTGAATATAATTTCTTCTATCGCTCACGGGTAAAATGTTTACTGTAAAGCCCAGTTGGAGGAAGATTGATTTTTTAAAAGAGGAAATCTTATTGGAAAAATTAAATCATTGGTGGTGTGATTCCCATTGAAAACTATTCAAAAGATGTATGAGCATTTAAATTGGGCTAATCAACGGATACTTGAAACATTGCAAAGTATTGAGGACGAAAATCAAGAGGTGGGCCGTTTATTTTCTCATATCCTATTTGCAGAAAAAGTATGGATAACTAGATTACTAGGATTGGATAGTTCACAACTTCCTATTTGGTCAGAGGTAGATATAGAAGTCTGTGCAGACCTTATTATGCAAAATGAAAATAGTTTTACAACTCTTCTTACTAATTTAGAAAATAAAGACCTAGATAAATTAATATCCTACTCAAATAGTAAAGGAAAAGAGTTTAAGAGTTCTATGCGGGATATTTTAATCCATGTAGCATTGCATGGTCAGTACCATCGAGGTCAGATTAACTCACGATTTCGAGCAGGTGGTATTGAACCAGTTGATATTGATTTTATTACATTTGTGAGATAGATGTATTCACTGGCTTCATAACTTGATTCAGGTTTTCTGTTAAAGGGCGCTAAAATACAACAACTTGGACTGCTAATTTTAGCAGTCTTCTTTTTAGTGCAGTCTAGTTTCTGAAAAACAAAGAGTTACTTATTGAATTTAGATATTTATGCAAAATTATGAGCGGTGAGAAATATTCTATAATCCAACGCTATAAAATTAAGAATTATGTTAAAATTAGTGTAATAATACACCGGGTTGATGAAAGGAATAATAATATGACTAGGGAAATTGAAAGTATAGTGTATTTTGGGATTATGGCAATTGCTTTAGTGATTTTCATTACATCCTCAATGGTAAAAATGAAGAAAACTAAAAACTTTAAGAAAACATTAGCACAATCAATTATCCAAAGCTTTATACTTTTCTCCTTTGCTGGCCTATGGTGGTTTTTTCAAGCAAATGATGGGTTTAGTCAAGTTTTTGGTGCGTTATATTATGGGATTGCTTTTGTAGTAGGAAACATATTAAACGCAGGAATATTATTATATTTAAAGAAAAAACAATCATGAGTAAATTGTTCTTTAATATGGAGAAAACTGAAATACTATTTATCTGATTTACCTTATAATACGAAAGGTGCTTCGTATGAATTGCATTCTTTGTTTTTTGAATGGAAAAATATATTAGTTTTTTTCTGCGACACAGTTTGGAGTAGTAAGATTCAGAAAAGACCATATATTTATTCATTTGTTATTATGAAATTTTTGGAAAAATACAACTAGAATTAATGTAAAGGGAAAATGTACGATTACTAATGGCTATTTTTCTAAACAATAGTAGGTGGTAAGCAGAACTTTTCCACTAGGGATAAAGGTAAAAACATCCTGAGAATCAATTAGTAGGATTTATAAAACAAGGAGAAGTGAGAAATGAATGATGATGCTTAAAACCTTTCCGAAACTTATCTATATGCATAGAATATCTATATACAAAGAAAAACTATAATATTAAAATGAAGATTAGAACTCTATGTTTCAGTACGTTTGATTCTATTGAAACAATAAACTCCTTTTTAGAGGTGAAATCTTTTGAAAAAATATTTTTTTATTGCTGTATTCTTTATTTTCATAATGCTTTCCGGATGTTCATTTAATGGCAATTTCTCACGTTTTGTTAATGAGGATATAAAATCTATCGTTGTGGAAATAGATACAAAATCCCTAGGAGAAATATCAACTTATTCTAGTAAAGATCAGGAAATAATAAAGAGTTTTCTTGGAACGATGAATTCAATGCCATTGAAAAAAACAAATAGAGGTAGTTCTGTATTTAATGAAACCTATAAATTATATAACGAGAATAATGAGATAATCTTAACAGTTGTTTTTACAGGAGAAAATATTGCGGTAATTAATGGTACTAATTATAAAATTAATGAGGTGACATTAATAAATTTTACTAATAAATTTTATTCAGATGAAAACTTTGTTAAAAATAGATCGATTTATGAGTGACAGTCGTGAAACATTAGGAGGAATGCCGAAGCAATGTTTTAACTTTGTCAAAGTAAGGGGGTATTAGCACAATTACAATGTCAGTTTTAAAGCATTTTTATTTTACTAAAACGATTGATGAATTAAGTTTAGAAGAGAAAAAAGATATTTTGGAGAATAAGATGAAATATTACTCTGCTTCGCTGCATTGGAAGAGTTGGAAGAACTGGGGAAGATATTTAAATAGTTAATAGGTTATTCCGATTGGGCGCGATCCTTAACAAGGTTCAGTGCATATTTTCATTTTTGGGCCAGATTTGTGGAGGAGGCATAAAGAGAAGGAACAATATTAAAGATCATTTGGGAAATGTTTCACTTAAACTAAACAAGCTTTTTGATCTTATATCTATAAAAAAGTAAAGGAGAAGAAATTGTTCATGGTAATTTCTTCTCTGTGATAAAGTTATATCAATTTGTACATCAAATACAGTTTTTATTGACCCCTTTTTCTACGAACAGTTATTGATTCACCAGCAATTCCCCAATTATCAGTATCAACTTCATCAATAACTACAACAGTTGTGTTCGGATTTTTTCCCAGGACATCGACAAGTAATTGTGTTACGCCTTTTATAAGCTCAGCTTTTTTTTCTGGAGTAACATTTTCATTTGTAATTTTAATATTTACATATGGCATTAAAATTCCCTCTTTCAATTTTATTTTAATGGAGAGGTTCCCGTGTTTGGTAACTGTTCATATCGAATTCCACTTATAAGCAACACTGCCCCAATTAATATTACGCTAGCAGCACCAATCAAAGCAAAATTATAACTTTGAGTATAAAATGATAGGATTCCAGCAATTGTTGGTCCAATCATTTGGCCAACAGCATAAATTGCTGTAAGATAACCGATGATTCGACTGCTATTTGTTGGATTCATTTGGCGCGCCAATGTTGTAGCAAGTGTGGTAATTCCCATAAATGTAGCACCAAATACAAATGAACTTATAATCAAACTTATTTGAGACAACCAGAAGACCGGTAATGCAATACCAAGGGCTTGTAGAGTCATTGAAAACACTAATGATTTAACAAATCCCCATTTTTTAGCAAGTGTTGACCAGATGATACAAGATGGAATTGCGCTTAATCCAACAACCATCCAAACAAACGCAGGGTCATTGTTAAAGGTAGAGGTCTTTTCGGCAATCGAAACAATAAATGTCCCTGTTACAATGTAACCTAAACCTTCTAGCCCATAGGCGATAATTAACCAAGGAATCCATTTGAGAGGAGGTACTTGTGTTACTACTACTTGTTTATCTTTTTTCATAATCGTGTTTGGGGAATCTTTGAGCCACAACCAAACGAAGATAGAAAGAATTGCGCTAACAATCGCTAGTCCTATCCACACACCTTCCCAATCAAATAAATTGTTTAAACTAGGGATAAAGAGCGTAGAGAAAAAGATACCGAACCCTACCCCTGCATAAAACAAGCCTGACCAATTTGTTTTACCGGTGACAGCCAGTTTATCTAGTACAATACTTGAAGCTAAAACAAAAATGAAAGCACTTGCCACTCCTGAAATAAAACGAAATACAAGCATAAGAATGTACGAGTGGGAAAGCCCCATGCACAACGTAGTAAAAACGCTTAATATAAGACTTATCTTTAAATAAAAGGCTTTATGCTTCTTCAAAGGGAGAACTCCTGCTAAAATCGCTCCAACGAAATACCCTACGTAATTGCTTGATGCAAGGTAACCAGCCACAACATCAGTAAATGAAAGAGCATTTTGCATCAATGGAAGAATGGGAGTATAAGCAAATCTTCCAATCCCCATTGCAATCATTAATGAAAAAATTCCCCCAACTAAAAAGAGAAAAGGACGATTATTCAATTTTTCACCCCCAATTAGCCAATAGCTATTTACATTTTTATCTTATCTGTTTTTTTCTATATGGTACAATACTTAAAATAGATATAGGGATATCATTTTTTTATATACCAAAGGGAGGAACTGTGCATGTCAATGGATTTACAAGCATTAAAATTTTTTCAAGCTGTTGCTAAGTTAGGAAGTATATCAAAAGCAGCGAGAGAACTAAACTATGCACAATCAAACCTCACAGCAAGAATTCAACTATTGGAATCGGATCTTCAAACGAAGCTATTCTATCGACATAATCGGGGGACAACTCTAACAGACAAAGGTAAAGTACTACTTTCGTATACAGATGAAATATTTCAACTTTTTGATGAGGTTAAAAACGTGATGAGTGAAAATCAAACACCAAAAGGCCCTTTAGTGATAGGTTCTATGGAAACAACTGCTGCGGTTCGTTTACCGACATTACTTTCAAAGTTTCATCGTGAATATCCTATTGTTGATCTTACGTTAAAAACAGGTCCAACTGAACAAAATGTCCAAGATGTTTTGCAATATGAATTGGATGGCGCTTTTGTTGCTGGACCAATTGAACATCCTAATCTCACTTATAAAACGGTAATTGAAGAAGAGTTAGTACTTGTAACGGATGCGTTCCATCAATCTCAATCTTCATTAAAAGAAATACAAAATAGAACAATATTAGTATTCCGTAGTGGCTGTTCCTATCGGGCAAGATTTGAAGAATGGTTAAAACATGAAGGAGTACTTCCAAAAAAAATAATGGAATTTGGAACACTTGATGGCATTATCGGATGTGTAAAGGCCGGATTGGGCATAAGTTTACTACCTCGCAGTGTAGTAGCCAAATATGTGGATGAAGGACTTCTTATCGAACACTTGATTCCAAAGCGATTCGGAAAGGTCAAAACAATCTTTATTTACCGTAAAGATAAATATATATCTACTTCTCTCGAGAAATTCACTGAAATGATAAACAGTGAAAATACAATTTTTGTTTAGAATACATTTAAATAATTCAGGTGCATAGGCAACTATCGAATTTTCCAATATTAGCTATCTGGCGCGAAAATACATCAACTTGGACTGTTAATATTAGCAGTCCATTTTTCTTTGCAATATGCCTCTTTTTTCATTTCAGGTCCATTCTATAATAAAAGGAAATGATTTAATTCTGGTTTAATAGTAAATTTTGGAACTTATTCCTAGTTTCATCGTATATATTTATGGGACGCAAGGTTAAATATTGAACATACATGAAGGGGAATTGGTATGGAAAACAAAAAGTGTGTTAAATGTGGAAATACAGAATTTGCAGAAGGTACAGATTATGTGCCAATAAAACCAAACAATTTGTCATGGAGTGGTTCTAATAAAATATATACATTTTGTTTAGAATGTGGAGAAGTTAATTCTATTCGAATTGAAAATACAGCCATTTTTAAAAAGTAACAATGGAAGTTCTTAAGGTAATTATAAGGAATAAAAGAGACGTTGGGAAAATGTGGATAAAACAAAGTTATTCAAGAAAAGGGTGCAACTCAGTAACAAGCATAAACGCTAATTTTTACTTTTTTAGCCATATTGCAGAAATAGGAGGTATAAAAATGCCAATTTGCGAGAATTGCAACAATAAGTGGAGTTGGAAACAAACAATCAAAAAAACCACCACATTGAATCCTGCAATGATATGCCCTTATTGCGAAGAAAAACAATATCAAACACAAAAATCGAAAAATAAAAGTAGTATTTTTAATACTATAATCCTATTGCCACTTCTTCTTCAGATTTTCTTTGATATTCCAAGAGCCATCTTGCTCAGCTTATTTCCCATTTTATTTATTCTCGTCATGCTGCTTTATCCGTTTTTGGTGAAGATAAGTAGCAGGGAAGAATACATTGGCTTTTTTAGTAACAAGCAGTAAAAAATGTATTACGATCGGGCGCATTTCTAAGGTGGAAATTGCGCTCTTTCTTTATGTAAAGGACGGGGGTAAAATTCAATAGAAAATTATAGAAAGTATTTACTATCTGCCGAAAATTTACACCATTGCAAGCCTTAACAACTGGAAATTTGTTTTCAATGATAAAAAGGTGTTCTTTGAATCTGAAGGACAGAATAATTAGAAAATAGCAGTGAGTTTTGCCTTGTCAATATTACATAACGTAGGGTACGATAAATGTAAATGTATGTAAAAATTAGGCTAATATTAGGAGGGGAAGTTATGAAAGAAAGTACAAAAAAAGAAATATATTCTTGGGTAAAATCAATTGCGTTTGCTTTCATCATCGCTTTTATTTGTAGACAATTTCTATTTACACCTATTACTGTATTTGGTGAATCGATGGAACCAACTTTTCAAGACCAGGATAGGATTGTAGTGAGTAAAACGGCTAAAATTCAACGATTTGATGTGATTGTGTTCGATGCACCAGATATTGAGGGTGAACACTATATTAAGAGAGTAATAGGTCTGCCTGGAGATCGTATTGAGATGAAAGATGATGTGCTTTATATTAATGGAGAAGCATTAGAAGAGCCGTATTTAGTTGAAAATAAAAAAGATAATCCATTGAATAAACTGACAGAGGACTTTTCATTGCAAGATAAAACAGGAGAAAACATAGTGCCTAATGACATGTTATTTGTGATGGGGGATAATCGTCTAAAAAGTAAGGATAGTCGAATTTTTGGACTAGTTCCATACGCCTCGGTTATTGGAGAAGTGAAATTTCGGTTTTTTCCATTACAAGAAATTGGCATACCTAAATAATTGAATTTTAATAAAAGTAGAGGAAGGATCATTCGATTAATGGGTGCGAACTTATAAAGGGAATTTGTGCATATTCCCTTTATAAGGAAAGGTTGCTAGACTTTATCCTAAAGGAATTGGGATAATTATGTTAAATTATTGAAGTTTAATGGAACTACACATTGGGGTTATTTTTGCAAAGGGGAGGTCTAAATGAAGGTGATTCTTCAAGCGTTTATTGGTTCTATTGCGATCCATATCGTCTATTTAGTCGGTATGATGATAGTCAGTTATCTAAAAACAAGAAACTATAAACCAGATATTGCTAGTGCGTGGGATAAAGTAGAGACACTACAAAGTGAAGTTGTTTTTGGTAGAGGAAATTCTCCTTTTCTTTACTTGTTCACTTTTATAGGAGTAACTGTGATTTGTGGAATTTTTATATTTTTATATGAAAAATTGTTGAACTGACGGGTGCTTTAGTAACAAAAATGAAACACCATTTTAATAGATTTTTCATATTTATAAAAATGAAAAGATTGGGCGTTATTCCGGAGAATCAGGATAGCGTCATTTTTTTTGGGCCGTTTTTGGAGTTTCGTTTCTATCAGAATAAAACTATTGAATGAAGGGAGTTTATGTAAAAATTTTATTAAAGATGAGAAAATTATGAAAAAGGGAACCGATAAAGTTAATGAATCGTCTAAATATTAACGAAGGGAGGGAATTCATTGAAAGAGTACGTAAGTGAGAAACAACAACAACTATCGAATAGTACAGACGAACGATTGATTCAGTTAATGGATCAATATGGAAATATGATAATTCGTCTTGCTTATACATATGTCAAACAAAAGGAAGCAGCTGAAGACATATCACAGGAGGTATTTATTAGCTGCTATAAACATCTAGATAGTTTCGAGGAAAAGGCTACCTATAAAACTTGGCTATATAAAATTACTGTCAATAAATGCAAAGATTATCTTAAAAGTTGGAGCAAACGAAACCTTTTTTCAATGGAGTTAAACAAACTTGTTTATTTTCATTCTACAAACCAAGAAGAGGAAGAGAACTCAGATAGAGAAATTTTTGATGAAGTCATGAAACTTCCAATTAAACAGCGAGAAGTCATTATACTCCATTATTATGAGGAGTTTTCAATCCAAGAGATTTCAGAATTGCTTAAATTAAATTGTAATACGATCAAAACTCGGCTTCACCGGGGGAGAAACAAGTTAAAGCAAATTGTCAGTGAGGTGAAAATAGGTGGAGAAACAGTTTAAATATCCAAAAAGTGATCCGAATTTGGCTGGGATTCAATTTACTGATGAACTAAAACAAAAAGTTTTGGAAAGAGTTAATAAACCTGGCTATTCTTCTGCTATAAAAAAAAGACGACCAGTAACCAAAAAGATATTTTATGCCGTTGCAGCTCCAATCGCTGCGGTCGCATTGTTAATTGCATCAACTTATATCTCACCAACGATGGCTAAAGTGGCAGCAAAAATCCCATATTTTCACTGGTTTGTGCAACAGGAAGATGTTAGAGCCGAAATAAGGGATTGTTTATTCAAAACCTTAAAAGAAAAAAACATACCAATGGCCTCTTATTCTGCTTCCATTCCTAACAAAGAAATCACTATTGGGGTAGAGTTATCTAAAAACCAACTTAAAAACCAAAAACATCAAATAACAAGAATAATTCATGAGACATTAATGGATAACAATTATGGAAAATACAAGATCACACTAAAAAGGGCTAATCCAAATGTCAATGTCGGGTGGGAAGAGACAAAAGAAGATATTCAAAATCAAAAAGATAGTATAGAACTTGAAAGGAAAATACAAGATTATTTAGACAAAAACAACTATGTGACCGCCTTTCCTATTCGAGTTCAGATTGGTGGTGGGTATAAAGGAATTTATGTTGCTTTACCGAAGACAGACGATCGGAAAGATGAACTAAAAGAAGTTTTATTAGCTCTTTCAAAAGAATATGGAGATTTTGAATTAAAAGTTACCCGAGTTGATATGAATGCCCGCGAGCAAGAAAAGCGGTGGGAAAGACTAGGAATTATCAGTATTTTGGCAAATGGGTTAACGGATAATAAAGAATTCAAAATAACTGGATTTTCATATTCTTTTCATCCACTTCCATTGGAAATAACACTTAAGACATCATTACATTCTTCGGATAAAGATGCAAATGCTTTAGCCCAAAAAATTGAGGAAGAAATTGATACTTTTATTCAAACAGATGAAATCACTGAGGAAGTTAGGAATGACCCTTATCGGATAATTATTTTAGGTAAAGATAAAAAAGTCATAAAACAATATGAAGAAAACTTATAATTCTAGTAAGAAAACTAAGCTGGTGAATATTTTTAGCAAATGAACAAGCTGTTGCTAGTTCATCAATTGGGCCCAATTCTTGAAAATAGAAGTGGGCATTTTTTAGTTAAAGATCAATATAATGTTGCAGGAATCTCTTATGGAATTGGATATTTATGTTAAAGTATATAGAGGTATTTGTTAAGAAATGTAGGCAAGTTAGCTGGCAGTGGGGTGGCAAATTTTGAACAGAAAAATTAAAAGGAGATTGTTGTATTTTTTACTTGGATTGGTTTTATTGACTTGTTTTTTCTATTTTCAAAACAACTCCATTGTAACAACTAAATATTACTTTAGCTCGGATAAGGTTCCACAAAATTTTAAAGGGTATAAAATTGTTCAATTGTCTGACCTTCACAGCAAGTCTTTTGGAAATAACCAAAGCGACTTGGTTAAAAAAGTTAAAAAAATACATCCAGATTTAATTTTATTTACCGGGGATCTAATAGATTCAGACAGATATGATGAGAAAATCGGTTTGACATTGATGGAAAAATTGGTTCAAATCGCTCCGGTTTATTATGTAACTGGAAATCACGAATGGTGGTCTGGGAAATTCAATTCATTAGAAGGTAAATTAAAAGATACCGGAGTACAGGTCATGCGAAACACTGTAGAAGAAATAATCATTGGAAATGATAAAATTCAAATTATAGGAATTGATGATCCAGCAAAAGTAAATGAATCCTATGCAGAACGAGCTTTAACTGAAGAAAATATCACGAATTCAATCAAAGGACTCGAAAAAAGAGAGAATTTAAAAATTCTGTTATCACATAGGCCAGAATTATTTTTCCTTTATTCAGAATATGAATTTGATGTTGTTTTTTCAGGTCACGCACACGGCGGACAGGTTAGAATTCCTTTTATCGGAGGTTTAGTTGCTCCAAATCAAGGATTGTTCCCGGAATACTATACAGGAATGCACGAGGTAGATCATACAACAATGATTGTTAATAGAGGACTTGGAAATAGTATTATTCCTTTAAGGGTTTTGAATCGTCCAGAAATAGTTGTTGTCACATTAAAAAGGGAAAACAAATAATAGAAATTAGATAAGTAGAAAAGGGTAAGTCTTATTCAATTTGAAAAAATCTTCAATATTATTTTGCTAGTTTATGGTAATATTTGTATGAAAAGGGGGGCGAAATGTATACAATTCTGTTTTTCTCAGTACTTATTGCCTTAATCATTGTAAAATCTATCAAAAGACAGAACAAAAAGGTAGTCCGAATAATAAATGCATTATTAATTCTTCTTCTTATTGTTTATTTGATATTAATTAGGGATATTGTACAAAACTTCGCTCCATAATTGTCTTATTCAAGTAACGATTGCTTATATTATATTTTTTTACCTAGGAGGCGGAATATATGAAGCGAATGCCATTTGAACCACCAACAGACCACTATGATGAACAGATAAATTCAATAGATGAACAAATATGTTATTTAATTAAACAACGGAAGGAACTTTCAAATAATAATCCTGGTTTTCCGACTAAACAACTTATTGCAAATTGGGCAAAAAAGTATAACTTTTATGAGGATTTTCTAAATAGTGTTTTCGCAGATTTTTTAAACGAAGATATTTATAGACCCATTGTAGAGCCAAAAGGATTTCTGAAAAATATACCAATATTAAAGTCATTTGAAAGAGATGATAAATTTTACTCAGTCACTTTAGTACGTCAGTTTGAAAATGCAAGTGTAGTGCATATGAATATTGACCGAAACTCTTCTGATGACATGTCTGAATGGCATCATCGGGATCATACCTTTTTTGAACTCTCAATAGAAGAAGAAGGAACTCAGTATGACTGCCGAAACGAAGGCGGGGGAGGCTCTATGGGACATGAATCTTTTACATTCATCGTATCGCCTGCTTTACCAGATGATATTTCTAAATATAAATTAGTCTTTAAAGAATTTAAAATACCATTCCAAAAACCGACGGGCTTTGAATTTATTATATAAACGGACCGTTCATTTAAATAATTTATCACTCACACTCATATATCATCACAACGTTCAAATTGGGCGCAATTCCAAGTGAATTGTGCTCTTTCTTTTTAGCAGATTTAAAGGATAATGTCTTTTTAAGGCAAGTATAGCTATAATTCCCTTTATTTTGATGATAATTCAGTTCTGAAGCAGTCGTTCCAGTTCCTGCTTCTCGTCAACCAACAGTATATTTTCTGCCAACGGAAACAGCACTTTTTCTTCCTTAGCGAAGTGTTGAGTCAAGGTAGCATAAGCTTGGACGGCGTAAACAGTAATCGCTTGAGCATCGCTTTCATCAATATTCGCCCCTGCCTGGTCAGCTTCAGTTAGAAAATCCTGTAGATGCCTTTCAGCTTTCTCATGTTCAAATTCCATACCTTCGATTGTTCTGTCATTCATTTCGAGATGACGAACCATCATCGGGAACAATCCTTCTTCCTCTCGTTTGGAATGCTTCTTCAGCTCACTCGTGAAAGCCAAAATTTTTTCGTGCAATGTTAAATACAATTGAACCACAGCAGGACCTGAATCGAATGATATATCTTCAGTGATTTCATAGAAAACGTCCATATCTGCCCGGAGCGATACATGTTCGTCCTTTAATTGTTGTAGTGGAGCACATAATACAATGTTCAAACCCTCCATCGTCAAATTCCTCCTCAACATCTTTACGCAGCTCATCCAAGATTCTTACCAACTATTATGGCGTGGTAGTGTCTTATTTACTCTTTTTAAAGCATACGCCAAAAGTATCGGTGGTTTTGTGATGAAAATCACATAGAAACTAGATGCCAGACCTTTGTAAAAAAGCTTCGTGACCAATAAAAGGAAGACTTCGGATACAATAGGGAATAGAGGGGTAATTGGCATTAAAATAGGCCAAAATCTTGTTGTCCAGAGGGGAATGTGATGCCCCATTCGCGATAACGGTGATAAAAAATGGGTTATTTTAAGTAGTTTTAAAGATCAATTACGGATTTTTTAGAGAAAACCTATGTGTTTTAACATGGTGGTCAGGAAAATAAAGGGAAACGGTAAAAGTCAGGCATTAATCCCAAAAATAGGTAATTAGGTTTGTGGAAAGAGCTGGATTAAGGGTGACATAATTCACTTTGACCGATAGAAGTCGAAAAACGACCGATAGAACATGAAAAACGACCGATAGAACATGAAAAACGACCGATAGACTTCAAAAAACGACCGATATAAAACCAACAGTTAAAAAAACTTTCTTGTGTCTGAAGATACCCCGACTTCGGACACAACAGTTAAAAAAAGCCATCTTGTGTCCGAAGATGCCTAGACTTCGGACACAACAAAAAGGTGACACCATCCAGAAAAACCGGTAGCAATTGTCCCCTTTTTCCTTTAAAAAATATCCCTATCATTCCGTGGATTTTCAAGATCTGTCAGGTGTTCTTTTATTTCGATAAATCCCTTTGATGTATGCGTGGCCATAATTCCGTGGTAACTTATATCCAATCCAACTTCCTCTTCTTCCTCTATTGAACGGATTGGCACCCAAATATTAATGACTTTTAGACTAAGCCAAGTTAACCCAAAACCCCATGCGCATAATGCGATTAAGCCAATGAGCTGAACGATTAATAATTGCCAGTTACCTTCTGTAAAAAGGCCGCCCTCTGCGGCGAAAAGTCCTACAGCAATGGTACCCCAAATGCCGGATACAGCATGGACAGGGAATGCACCAACAGGATCATCAATTCTCCTTGCTTCTAGCATGTTGGTTGCAGTTAACATTAATAATCCTGCGATAGCTCCAATAAATATTGCTGCTAGGTCACTTACAAAAGCACAGCCAGCGGTTATCCCTACTAATCCTGCTAGAGAACCATTAATAACCGATGGTGCGTCAGAGCGACCATAGCGAAATAAGGTATAAAACATGGTGGCAGCTCCACCTGATGCTGCTGAAAGCATCGTTACGATTGCAATATGTCCAATTCTAACATCCGTTGCTTGCAGAGTACTTCCTGCATTGAAACCAAACCAGCCAAACCATAATAAAAACGCTCCAACAGATGCCAACGGTAGATTGCTTGGTAAGGCAATTGAACTAGTTCCATCAGTCGAAAACTTTCCTTTCCTTGGCCCAATAAGTATGGCTGCAGCTAGTGCAGCAAATCCGCCTAATGCATGAATGACTGCAGAACCTGCAAAATCCTGCATACCTAGTTTACTTAACCAACCGCCACCCCACACCCAGTGACCGGCAATCGGATAAATAAAGGCAGTCATAATTACTGCAAAAAGAAGATAGGCCCGAAAGTTAACCCTTTCAGCAACAGCTCCAGAAACGATGGAAATAACAGCAATTACAAAAGCGCCCTGAAACAGCCAAAAAG
>CALCRD010000039.1 GCA_937894355.1 uncultured Bacillus sp. | reverse complement strand
TTGGAAGGCAAAAACGGGGGAAATTGGTTCATATGATTTGAAAGCAGTAGTGGGAAAAGGGACTGATCCTACCTATATCAATCCTCCAGAAAATTTGGTAAAAAGCGCGATTGAAGTAAAAGACTTCAAAGCTCCAACCGGAAAAATTGCCATAAATGAAAATGCAGCCTATACAACGGATGTAAATGTGTCGGCTAAGGCATTTGATGTTTATGACAATGCGAATGGTGAAAAATACGTGCAGTTTGCCAATGGTCCAGAAAATGCAACGATGGAAAGTTTATCCTTTTCTGATTCACAGATTGTCCCACAATCAAGTGCTATTTTTGCACGGAACTTAGAAAATGTAGATGGAGTTCAGTATATTTACGCTCGTTTCTTAGATAAGAGCGGCAATACATCGGCCCTGTACCAGGATTCTATTATCTATGATCACACCCTACCAAAAATTGCGGTTACCAATGTAATGGATGGCGATTTTATTACAGGGACGAAAAAAATCAATGGAACAGTTTCAGATGAACAGTTGTATTCCTATAAAATTGAATATCGAAATAAAACGGTGAATCCTTCAAATTGGGAGATCATTACTGAAAGTCCAAATGCTGTGACGAATGGGACACTAGCAGAGTGGAACACAACAGTGCTATCAACAGGAGAATATGAAATTCGCATTTCCGCAACGGATGCTGCTGGTCAAACCAATCTAGTTACCAAAACCGTTTGGGTGGATAGCCTCACCAAAGAATGGTTAGGTTCAGAGAGTTATTATCCAAACTATCCGATTGCTTTGTTAGATGGCAATGCTTTTGTAAATCTATATAACGGTAGTTTAAATATTCAACAATTAGATTATTCTCTTTCATCTCGAGGTTTTTCTTTAGCGCTGGGTCGGTCTTACGCATCAAATCGCAATCAACAAGGAGTATTGGGAAAAGGCTGGTATTCCAATCAGGAAGAGCATCTAGTAAATAATACATCTTATGTAGATTACTATGATGGCGATGGGACGATTCACCGCTTTAATCTATTAGAGAATGGTGAGTACAGCATTCCTCAAGGGACTGGCTATACCCTTGCATTCTCAGAAATCAATGGATTTGAGCTAACTAACCGAACAGGTAGTACGGTGACGAAGGCGTTTGGCTTGGACGGAAAGCTCATTAAAGTAAAAGATACGAACGGAAACACCATTCAGTACGTTTATGAAAATGGTCTCGTTAAACAAATGGTTTCACTTAACAAATTTGTCGCGTTTCAATACAATACAGACCAAACCTTGTCAGAAGCCACTTTTAGTACAGGTGAAAGAGTAACCTACAGCTATGATGAAGGAGTTTTATCCGATGTTAAGTTGTACACAAAAACGGGCAATTTAAGTAACCATGATCATTACGATTATGAAGCAGGAAAACTTAACGCAGTTATTTCTGAAAATGGTTTGAAAGTAGAGTTTGTTTTCAATGGAAATCGAATGGTTCAAACCAAAACAAAGCGCTCGACAAGAGTGATTGATAAAACCAACAATTATCCAGTCAAAACCTATGATTCCATAATCGATACACTTTCTTATGATTTATTGACAAATAAAATTTATGCCACATCAAACTCAATAAATCCGAATAACACAAGTAAAAACCTTGCTAACACCGAGTATGAATTAAATGCCGAAGGCAATGTTTCAAGGCAAAAAGTCATTCGAACATATTTAGAAAATGAAGATCCAGATTTCGCCAAACAAGACATCGACAATATGCTCATTGTTTCTGAATACGAGCAAAACCGATTAAAAAGCATGATTGACCCATTAGGGAATCAAACTTCGTACCAATATGACAGCTACGGCAATTTATTAAAAGGATTCCTACCTGCCGTTACATCTAATGGTATTCAAAACACTTATTCACTAGAGAATAAATACAATGAACGAGGACAGATTACCCATTCCTATAATACAGTTGGGCAAGTAAAAGAATGGAAGTATGATGAGAAGGGCAATGTCACTCAAATTATTGACGAAGAAGGAAACCAACAGGATTTCGAGTACGATTCCTATGGTAATATCATCAAAACAAAAAGTGAACGTGGACCATTATATGGATATATTCCTGATTACAGCATGGAGAAAAGTGATCTTGTCGATTGGGTTACAACAGGTACTGTAACCAAAGTAAAAACCCAAGCTAAATCTGGAAAGCAAAGTATCGAACTTGCAGGAAATGGTGTTCTGCAAACTCAGAAAATGGCAATTAAAAAGGGGCGTCTACCTGTTCTTGCGATGATCGAAGGTTTGGCACCATCAGGTTCCTCTTCCCTTGAAGTTAAATTGCAATTCTTGAAGGACGATACCGTCGTTAAAGAATATCCACAAACGTTTTCTCCGGGTGCAACATGGAGTTCGCACCGTGTAAAGGGCTCGGTTCCTACCGATGCGACTCATTTACGAGTAGTCGTATCCAACATAGGGACAACGGGAGTGAACGTGGATGACCTAGTATTAGAAGAAGCGAATCTTGAAACTCACTATATTTACGACAGTACTGGAGAGAACTTGGTAGAGGTACTAGATGCGTATGGAAATAAAACAAGCTATACGTATAATATCAACGGTCAACCACTGACCGAAACGAATGCTCTTAATCAAACGCAGTCGATTATATATGATGATGAGCAGCGGATTAAACAAAAAACAGACCGTGTTGGCCGTGTTACGCAATACCAATATGACAATATGGACAATGTTTTGAAGGAGATTAATAGTTTAGGGCAAGAAACCAACTATGAATATAATCAATGGGGTCAGCTGGTTCAAACCGAGCTTCCAGTTGTAAAAATGTCGTATTATCAAAATGAAACTGTTGAAAGAGTTGAGCAAAAACAAACTCATCTTTACAGTGAATACGATGAATTAGGGAGAAAAGTCAAAGAAAACGATGAGAACGGCAATGTCTTAGCTCAGGAATACAACGGCTATGGGCAAATTAACCGAATCATCGACCCAATGCAAAATCAAAAATATTTCTCTTTTGATAAAAATGGGAATGTCATTCATACGATTGATTATGCTGCAAAGGCTAGTCCAGATCAACAAGGTCATGTTTTAATAGCTAAGGGAGAAATGTATGCCACTTATGATGAGTGGAATCGGCAAATAACCGAAACAGACAATACAGGAAATCGTAATGTATTGACGATGGTGAACACCTA
>CALCRD010000038.1 GCA_937894355.1 uncultured Bacillus sp. | reverse complement strand
AAAAATTGGGTTTAAGATTTTTACCAAGTAAAAATTGGGTTTAAGATTTTTACCAAGTAAAAATTGGGTTTAAGATTTTTAACACGTTAAAATCGGGTTTAAGATTTTTACCACGTTAAAATCGGGTTTAAGATTTTAACAACAATCTTTACGAAAACAGCCTTTATTCATGATTCTTGTTTGAAGCCATTTCTTGTTTGAAATCTTTTCTTGTTTGAAGCCTTCTCCTGTTTGTCTAACACTTAGACCTTTGAAGGGCAGCGCCATTACTTCGTTAGTCGGTTAACGATTTTGGCAATTTCTTCGGCAATTTTCTCAATTTGCTCAGCAGTGTTGGTGATTCCAAAGCTAAACCTGATTGAGTTTGCCAAACGGTCTGAATCCTTCCCAAACATAGCGACTAGAACATGTGATGGCTCAATTGAACCAGCTGTACATGCCGAGCCACTAGATACAGCAATTCCTGCTAAATCTAAGTTGACAAGCATCGATTCCACATCTGTACCCGGAAAGCTTAAGTTTAAAACATGTGGTAATGAATTTTCAAGCAATCCGTTTATGGAAAAGTCTATTTGTAATTGCCTTAATTTTTGAATGAATATTTGCTTAAACTCCGTGTATAACTCACGCTTTTGTTGGAGCTCAGCCTGCACAATTCTGACTGCTTCCTGAAATCCGACGATAGCAGGGACATTTTCAGTGCCAGCTCGTCTTTTTCTTTCTTGTTCTCCCCCGTATGTACTAGGGAAAAACTTTATTCCCGTTCTGACATATAAAAAACCGATACCCTTGGGACCATTTAGTTTATGTGCGGAAACCGATAATAAATCAACCTGAAGCTCATTGACTGCAATTTTTTCCAAACCATAAGCTTGTACCGCATCTGTGTGAAAAATAGCTTGATGGCCTGTGAGAAACTCACCAATCTCAGCAATTGGCTGAATCGATCCTACTTCATTATTTCCATACATAATCGTAACTAGGATCGTATCCTCACGCAAAGCCGTTTTCACTGACTCGACACTTACTCTTCCTTTGTCATCGACTGGTAAATAGCTAACCTCAAAGCCCTCTTTTTCAAGCTGCTTGCAGGAATGAAGCACAGCGTGATGCTCGATTTTCGTGGTAATAATATGATTTCCTTTTTGGCGGTTGGCTCTTGCAACGCCTAAAATAGCTAGATTATCTGCTTCCGTTCCACCGCTGGTAAAAATAATTTCATTAGCCTTTGCGCCAATACTGTTCGCTAAATCGATTCTTGCTTGATCTAGCAAACGCCGTGACTCTCTTCCAAACGAATGAATACTTGATGGATTACCATAGTTATCATTCATTGCTTTTAGCATCGTATCAATTACTTTTGGATGCATTGGAGAGGTAGCAGCATGATCAACATATATCCGCTCCAAATGATTACACCTGCTTTCAATCTTATCCCCTAACATGATGCCTTTTTTTAGATATAAAACATATAGGCATCTGTGTTATCGTCTTCTGAAAAATTAGCCAAATCTTCTAATGTAGTGTTATCGAGAACGTCCTTAACTGCATCGCGAATCCGAATCCATAATTGCCTTTTAATCGGTTCTTCGTCCTCAATTCCTTCGACAGGACTGATTGGACCTTCAAGTACCCGAATGATATCACCAGCCGTGATTAAGGATGGCTCGTTGCCGAGTATATAACCACCGTAGGCTCCACGAATACTTTTTACTAATCCGGCATTTCTTAAGGGAGCAATTAATTGCTCTAGATAATGTTCAGAGAGATCGTTTGATTGGGCAATCGATTTTAGCGAAGTAGGGCCCTCACCATATTTTTTTGCCAATTCAATCATAATTGTTAGTCCATATCTTCCTTTTGTCGAAATTTTCATTTCATTGCACCTCTTTTAAAATTTACTCCATTATGAGTTAAGTTATATACATATTCTGTCCATTTCCCATTACAGCAACCAGTAAGTTCAGGGACTTCCACTTAAATTTTAACAAATAACTGAGTATTAAGATAGGTATTTGGAATTATCGTATCAGAAAATGCAATTTAAAGGCAAAAATGTTAAGGTAGAAGGGTATAGTTTTTTAAGAAAAGAAATGATTTATTAATGATAAATGTGATTTGAAAACATTGTTGATTGGAGTGGAAGGCACGAAGACTCCTGCAGGAGCACGAGCTGAGTGAGACTCCGGAAAGCGAAGTGCCTGGAACGGAAATCAACAATACAGTTTCACAAACCAAAAAAAAAGACTAACAATTGTCGGGGAATTCCCTTTTATAGAAATTTCATTTTTGCTTTGGAGAGATGAACAGATGTCAGATAAACCACTTGCCTATAAAATGAGGCCAAAAAATATAAATGAAGTACTAGGGCAGGACCATTTAGTCGGCGAGGGAAAAATTATCAATCGCATGGTTAATGCCAAGCAATTGTCATCGATGATTCTTTATGGACCACCAGGGGTTGGAAAAACCTCGATTGCTAGTGCCATTGCCGGAAGTACCAAATATGCTTTTCGGATGCTAAATGCCGTAACCAATAACAAAAAGGATATGGAAATTGTGGCAGCTGAGGCAAAAATGTCTGGGAGTGTGATTTTGCTGCTTGATGAGGTCCATCGCCTTGATAAAGGAAAGCAGGATTTCCTACTCCCTTATTTAGAAAGTGGCATGATTATCCTAATCGGTGCCACGACAAGTAACCCCTACCACGCGATTAATCCAGCGATTCGAAGTCGTTGTCAAATATTCGAGTTAAAACCACTTAGCTGTGATGATATTATCATAGCTTTAACAAGGGCTCTACTTGACGAAGAACGCGGGTTAGGCAAATATCAGACAAATATTTCTGACGAAGCGTTGACCCATTTAGCAACAGCTTCGAATGGTGATGTCAGGAGTTCCCTAAATGCCCTAGAACTTGCGGTTTTATCAACACCCCCGAGCAAGGATGGAAAAATCCATATCGATTTGCAAACAGCAGAGGAATGTATCCAGAAAAAAAGCCTTTCCATTGATAAAGATGGCGACGGTCATTATGATGTGCTATCAGCGTTTCAAAAATCTATTCGTGGTAGCGATGTCAATGCAGCACTCCATTACTTAGCAAGATTAATTGAGGCTGGGGATTTACAAAGTATCTCCAGACGGCTGTTGGTCATCGCCTATGAGGATATTGGTCTTGCCAATCCACAAGCTGGTCCTAGAGCTCTTGCAGCCATTGAAACATCAGAACGCATCGGATTTCCCGAAGCTAGGATTCCTTTAGCCAATGCCGTAATCGAGCTGTGTCTATCACCAAAGTCCAATTCCGCTATTATCGCCATAGATTCTGCACTCGCTGATATCCGCAAAGGAAATGGAGGCGAAGTGCCGGCACATCTGCGGGATGCCCATTATAAGGGAGCAAAAGAACTTGGACGCGGCCTCGATTATAAATATCCTCATGATTTTGAAAATGGCTGGGTCAAGCAGCAGTATTTACCGGATAAAATAAAGAATAGCAAATACTACCAGCCGAAGCTGACTGGAAAATTTGAACAAGCACTTGCGAGCGTATACGCTAAACTTAGCAAAAAATAAACCAGAAGATTGGCGCCTCCATTTTGCCTGGGCGACCAATCCTCTGGTTTTTTTACAGATATTATGAAAAATAATGAAGCTAATCACAACAGAATAGCGGTGCTTAAGCTGTAACGTCCCGCTTTTTGAAAATATAATAAGCTAAAAACAAGAATAAGAATAAGTAAATTAGCAGCATGACAACTGAAAAGGACAAGGTCATCCCTTCAAGCATGGGCTTTCCTTCAAAATATTGCATTAAATTGGTGTTAGCAAATAAAATATATTTTGCCCATTCATATTTGCTGGCAAGGAGCATTGTGAATTGTCCACCGGTAAACATGAGAAAGATTGATAAACCAATGGCTAAGGAACTGTTACGGAAAACGGCAGACATCATAAAGGCCATCGTAACCAACATCACCATATTAATTGAGTTTAAGCCATAAAAAATGATTAGATGCAACCAAATCGGCTGTTCGCTAACAACCCCATTATTATAAATTAAATGTGGTGTAGCCGATTCCGGAAAGCCAAATAATATCGCTCCGAAAACGATGGAAAATGTAAACACAAAAATCAACATGGAAAGCCCAAATAACAACACCGTTAAATATTTAGATGCTAAAATTTTTGACCGGCTAATGGGTCTAATTAATAATAGCTTGATTGTGCCCCAATTAAATTCACTAGCGACAATACCCGCTGCAATAACAATGATGAAAATTCCCACAAAATCAATCATCTGGGCGATATCTCCGACAAAATCCCAGGTCTTATACTCTTCTAGTGGTGAAAGATTATGCTCGATGCGGTACTCATTAAGAGCAATACTTTCTTTAAAAAATTCGAAATCTTGACCTTTTGGAGCACGTTCCATTTGATCCTTAAGCGCTTGGTTTTCCGTCTGGAGATTTTGCTTCCACTGCAGGTCTTCAGTCGTATAATTCCCTTGATTAAATTTCATCGTCGCCCCTGCTATTGCTATAACAATGACCAGCAAACCAATCATGACATATGTACCTGGACGGCGAAATATCTTAATTAATTCGTTTTGAATTAAACCAATCATAAGATTTTCCCCCCATCACGATTTGTTATTTCTAAGAACCGATCTTCAAGAGATTTAGTGATTTCCTTGATTTCGTATACTTTAATATCGGCATTGACCAGACTTTTAATAATATCTGGAATTGACTCTTTAGCTAACGCTAGCGAAATGCCATTGGCCGTCTTTTGTATAGATAAGGTCGGGAATATTTTTCCCAAAACATCCATTGCCTCTTGGACTGGGGAAACTTCCATTTCATATACTTTTTCTTTATCGGTAACAAAGTCTTTTACTTGTTGAACATCAACGAGCTTTCCGTTTTGAATAATTCCGATGCGGTCACACATCATTTCCATTTCGGACAACAAATGACTCGATACGATAACGGCCATGTTTTTCTCTCTGGCAAGCTGGCGCAAATAGTCTCTGATTTCACGAATACCGGCTGGATCTAAACCATTGGTCGGTTCATCAAGAATTAACACTTCCGGATCATGTAATAGGCATTGCGCAAGTCCCAGACGTTGCCGCATACCAAGTGAATAAGTTTTTACCTTGTCATTAATCCGTTTGGACAGTCCGACCAATTCAACAACTTCAGCCACTTTTTCTTCGGTAACTCCGCCAACCATTCTGGCATATTGTTGCAAATTTTGATGTCCGGTAAGGAATTTATACATTTCTGGATTTTCGACGATTGCTCCAACCGAGCGAATTGCTTTTTCAAAATTCTGTTGAATACTATATCCATTGATTTTAATGTCACCCGCAGTGATGTTCATCAAGCCAACAATCATCCGGATTGTTGTTGTTTTCCCTGCACCATTGGGGCCCAAAAAACCAAACACTTCCCCTTTGTACACTTGAAAACTAACATCATCAATGATGGTCCGTCCTTTTATCTTCTTCGTAAGATTTTCAATGATAACAATTGGTTCCATATCGTTCTCCTCTCTATCAGAAAAGCGCAAGCGCCTTGGTCAGCGGCGTATGAACTTATAGCCCATCGACTGAGATAAAGGAAACACGAAGTGCGGTCTTCACTTCGATGTTGACTTATCGTAGGGAGGTGGGCGGAAGTTCACTAGACGCTAGGCGCTGGAGCTAGACACTAATCCAGTTTCAAAAAACAAATGCTTTCTTAACTGTTCAGAAAAGCGCAAGCGCCTTGGTAGTAAAATCGGTTTTTGGATTTTACCTCAGCGACTCCAGACGGTAGGCATAAATAGCCTAGAATCAACTGAAACTTTTAAAATTTACTATTATAGTTTAACTTAGCGTTTTTTTTGCTGATGTGCAACCGCTTTACTAAAGCCGGGGGGCTTGATTAAAGAACAAAAAAAGCCCACGAATGGGTTCGAAGGCTCTTTCTCTACTTCTAATCATTGACTCGCTGGATTTTAATATCGGCTAAAAGCTGGCGTACTACATAACTGGCCATGATTAATCCGGCAACCGACGGGACAAAGGCATTAGATGATGGTGGTAATTGGGCTTTGCGAATCTCTGACTTGTCATTACCGACTTCTTTAACAACCTCTTCACGAACGACAATAGGACTTTCATCAGAAAAAACAACTGGAATTCCTTTGTGAATCCCCTCTTTGCGAAGTCGAGTCCGAATAACCTTGGCTAGCGGATCTGTATGGGTTTTAGATATATCAGCAATTTCAAATCTAGTAGGATCCATTTTATTTGCTGCACCCATGCTAGATATCATCGGGATATTTCTTTTTAAACATTCTTTCATCAAATGAATTTTATAAACAATCGTATCTGATGCATCAACGACAAAATCTAAGCCATAGCTAAAAAATTGTTCATAGGTTTCTTCTGTATAAAACATTCTAAGCGCGATAACTTCACAATCAGGATTAATATCCTTAATTCGCTCTTTCATTAATTCGGCCTTTGGCTGACCAACAGTTGATAATAGTGCCATCACCTGCCGGTTGACATTGGTGATATCAACAACGTCTTTATCCACGAGCAAAAGACGACCAACCCCGGAACGGGCAAGGGCTTCTGCAGCAAATGAGCCAACTCCACCAATTCCTAATACAGCAACCGTACTACCTTTCATTTTCTCTAGACCATCTTTGCCGATGGCCAGTTCGTTTCTCGAAAACTGATGTAGCATTCTCTATCACTCCAAAATTATTCAATTCGTTGTGTAATCCACTTTTCATTTTTCCCGATTATGATTATATAATACTTTTCGATAAAAACAAGTATTTTGATAGGAATTAATGAAATTAA
>CALCRD010000037.1 GCA_937894355.1 uncultured Bacillus sp. | reverse complement strand
CTTTATCATCAAGGTGATTTTGACCTCGGAAGAATAATACTTTGTGTCGTAATAACGCTTTTCGAAGTTCAACTACTGTGATACTATCCAGGCCTGCTGATAAACGGATACCACTAACCTCCGCACCTAGTCGACCGGCTATCGGTGTAATTTCTAAACCCTGTTTTGTTAAGTTATTATTATTTAATCCACTCATATTACTACCTCCTCATTTTTTTAACTATGTTTTTTGAAGAAAAGTACATTCGAGAATTGAATTTAATCTAAATACAATATTGAGAATACTAGTTGATCATCATCACCTTTCTTTTTTTACCGAATAGGTTGGGATAAGCAAAAGGAGGCCAGAGCATAAGCTCTGGCCTCCAGTTGACTGGTCGGCATTACCTTTAATTAGGGGTAAGTGGATAATTCCTATAGGTTTAGTGTTATATTAAATCCTATCAAGTTTTTTGTCAACTGCTAATTGATAATTTTGCGAAAAATCAGAAAAATAAAATATAGCACAGTAACGCTTTGGTTTGTATACTTAGCTTCACTTCGCTAAAAATTGGCTTAATTAAATTAAAAACATAGCAACGATAGTCGTTACGATTAGTCCGATACCGACCGGTTTTAGATTACGTCGAGCTAGTTCGAAGGGATCAACATTACAAATGGCAGCAGCTGGAATTAACGCCCATGGAACAAGTGTCCCGCCTCCTACCCAAATAGCCGCAATTTGTCCTAAGGCGGTAAGAGTTGCTGCCCCAGCTCCTAAGGCTGTAGCAAAAAGATTAGCAATTGAACCAGCCAAGGAGATTCCTGAGAATCCCGAACCATCGAGTCCGGTAATGGCTCCAACAACGGTAAGTGTAACAGCTCCAACCTGTTTACTTAACGGAACCACATTCGCCAAGGCTAAACCAAGATCATTAACGATTCCCTGGGAGTTTTTCGGAAGCACGTCACCCATTATGGTTGTGAATCCAGAATCACCGAGATAAAAGAAGGCGGCAATTGGAATAACTGGTCCGAACACTTTAAAGCCAAACTGAAATCCTTGAATTAAGTAACTCGTCGTCTTTTCAAGACCTTTGCCCTTATAGCTAATAATGGTAATGATCAACAAAATAAATACGGCTGTTCCACCAATTAGTGCGGTTGCATCTCCACCTTGTAAATCCAGCAAAAACATTACTACGACATCTAAGGCAAACAATACTGGAATAAATAGGGCAAAAAAACGTTTTTGGTTCAAAGATAATAAATGATTAGTTTTGGTTTCTAATTCGATTGAGGGGGTTACTTGTTCAGGAGCGGGTTTGGGTAATTTTCCAGATTTCATATCTTTTTTCAAAAAGTAAAAAGCTGCTAAAGTAGTAACGATCCCCATCACAAGGACTAGTGGAATACTTGCTTCAATAACTTCACCAATAGGAAGCCCTGCAGCATCAGCAGTAAGTTTTGGTGCAGCTTGAATGATATAATCTCCAGATAGTGCAATACCATGTCCAAATAAGTTCATCGCCATCGCTACACCTATTGCAGGTAAACCAACCCTAATTGCCACTGGCAATAGCACCGCACCTAAAAGAGCGACCGCTGGAGAAGGCCAAAAGAACCAGGAAATGAACATCATTAATATTCCAATTGTCCAATAGGCAAGCGCAGGAGTTTTGATAAGCTTGGTAAATGGTGAAATCATGACATCGTTAATACCAGTTTTGGCTAATAAATTACTCATGGCAACAATAATAGAAATAACGAGGATGGTTGAAAGCAATTCGTTAATAGCAAATATAAAACTGTTAAAAATACTACTGACAGATGAACTGATGGAGCCACCGGTAGCGGAAATCGCAAGTAAGAAAATCCCAGCGATACACACAATAGTAGTATCCCTTCTCATTACCATAAAGCCAATAATTAAAGCGATAAAGGTAATGTATATCAAATGAAGCGCTGTTAGTTCAACGCCCATATATCTTCTCCTTTCTACATCTCAAGAAGGTTTTTTTTGTAAGATTCCAGATGTAATACAGAATATGTTCTAGAGAAAGGAGAAGTGAGCTGGGATATGCGTAAATTCAAAAATTATTGGTTTACCCCAAAATAGTTTAGTTCCAATCATCCTCTTTTAGATTAGGGTCTTCGTTGTTAATTGAATATTTTGTGGTATACGACGGCCCAGAGAATATCTTTTGATGCTGACCAGCAGTACCATCCTCACCAGGCGCAGACTTTTTGTGTGATTTTTCAAATGCACTAGATTGTTTCCAACCATTAAAAGCTGCTTCATTTTCCCAAAGGGTTAGTACACAATAGATGTTATTTGAAAGCGGGCGAAGGACGCGAATTCCGGCAAATCCTGGTTGTTTGTCAATTAAGCCATCGCGATTTTTAAAACGGTGCTCAAACAATGGTCGTCCTTCATCTGTAACTGGAATATGATTCATTACAAAAAACTGGGCATTTTCTATTGTCCCTCTTGAATCAACAACTTCAAAGCTACGTGGTTGTTTAAAAACAGTTTCACCGCTTGTTTCATGAAGAAGTAATGTGTTGTCGAGATCTCCTAAAAGAATCATGTTCTCGTTGGCATAGGCCTTTTTTATTTTTTTCAAATATTCAAATGTTCCATTTGTCATAAATACATTCATGCTCTCCACCTCTTTCAGCTTTTTTTTCAAAAACAATTAGACTATATACTTCTTTCCCCAACAACCGCTTAATATCCTTCCTTGATTATTATCGGTTTGTTTTCTGGAAAAATTTATGTCAGTTTGCAAAAAATTCAATCCTTATTAAAGAGTATTTCTTTGTTAATTGCATAAAAGTTGTTTCTAGGAACAACTTAAACAATAAAAAGTAAAAGGAATTGAGAAAAAGTCAAAATTATCTGTAAAAAATCAGAAAAATTGATTAACCTACTAATATTGGCTTTTTACCTTTAGAATAATGTAAACCATAGTAATCCTAAATAATCCAGCAATTTTAAAAAAATTACTAAAAATCGTCAATTTATTGACATTTGAATAGGTAAGCTATACAACCACAAAAGAAAACGCTATATTTGATAAAGTATGTGCATGGTGTGCATTGTTTTCTCCAATAAGTTTTTGCTTTTTGATGATATATATTACAATGAGAATTAAACAGTTTTGAAAGGTGGAAATATTTTAATGACAAGAGCAATCAACGACACATTTTTAAAAGCAGCCCGAGGTGAAAAGACAGATTACACTCCAGTTTGGTATATGCGCCAAGCAGGACGTTCACAGCCAGAATACAGAAAAATTAAGGAAAAATATTCATTATTTGAAATCACTCACCAACCAGAGCTTTGTGCTTATGTAACAAGATTGCCAGTTGAATCCTATAATTGTGATGCGG
Source organism: uncultured Bacillus sp. (assembly GCA_937894355.1). Classification (GTDB taxonomy): domain Bacteria; phylum Bacillota; class Bacilli; order Bacillales; family Cytobacillaceae; genus Bacillus_BU. Next base: position 9,094 of record CALCRD010000037.1, on the reverse strand, counting down.
CGATTTTATATAAAGATATTATGTCTCCACTTCCATCAATCGGAGTAGATGTAGATATTAAGTCAGGAATTGGTCCGGTTATTACAAATCCGATTTCATCACTAGCGGATGTTGAGAAGCTTGGGGAAATCCATCCTGAAGAAGACGTTCCATATGTTATTGAAACAATTAAGCTTTTAACTCAAGAACAATTATCTGTTCCTTTGATTGGATTTGCTGGAGCACCATTTACGCTTGCAAGTTATATGATTGAAGGTGGTCCTTCAAAGAACTATACGAAAACAAAGTCATTCATGCATGCAGAACCAAAAGCTTGGTTCGCGTTAATGGACAAACTTGGCGATATGACGATTACTTATGTGAAATCTCAAGTAAAAGCTGGAGCGAAAGCAGTCCAAATTTTTGATTCTTGGGTTGGCGCATTAAATGTTGAGGATTATCGCTATTTCATTAAACCAGTTATGAATCGGATTTTCGCTAGCCTGCGAGAAGAAAACGTTCCATTGATCATGTTTGGTGTGGGTGCTAGCCATTTAGCGATGGAGTGGAACGACTTACCACTTGATGTGGTTGGTTTAGATTGGCGTTTACCAATCGAGCAAGCTAGAGCAATGGGTATTACCAAAACAGTACAAGGGAACTTAGATCCAGCACTTCTGTTAGCTCCTTGGGAAGTAATTGAGGAGAAAGCTAAAGCCATTTTAGATCAAGGACTTGCACATCCAAGCCATATTTTTAACCTTGGACACGGAGTATTCCCGGCAGTAAACCCTGATACTCTTAAACGACTTACTACTTTTGTTCATGAGTACTCTGCAGAGAAATTAAGAGGATAATAATCCGATAATTACTGTAAATATAAAAAAAAGCCCCCTAAGACCTAATCGATTTACTCAAATAACGAGTAATCATTAGCCTCTTTTCGGGGCTTATCTTTTCATTGAAGTTTATTATTGGAAAAATCCAATTTATTTTGGGAAAATACAATAGTAGATAATCAAGTAGAATAGGTGGAGAAAAATGACAAAAAAGAAAATGGGTCTCCTAGTAATGGCTTATGGAACACCACGAAATGAGGAAGACCTAGAAAGTTACTATACACATATAAGACGTGGCCGAAAGCCCTCTCAAGAAATGCTAGAAGAGTTACGAGGGAGATATGAAGCCATTGGAGGAATTTCACCTTTAGGACGGATTACATTGGAGCAGGCCCAACAGCTTGAACAGCATTTGAACGCCATCCAAGATGAAATTGAATTTAAAATGTACTTAGGGCTCAAACATATAGCCCCGTTTATCGAAGATGCGGTTAAGGGAATGCATGAAGATGGAATTACCGAAGCAATTAGTATCGTTCTTGCTCCGCATTTTTCGACCTTTAGTGTAAAATCCTATAACGGTAGGGCAAAAGAAGAATCAGAAAAACTGGGCGGTCCGAGTATCATATCTGTGGATAGCTGGTATGATGAACCAAAATTTATTGGCTATTGGGCAACCAAAGTTCGTGAAATATTTTTGCAAATGGCTGAATCTGAAAAAGAAAGCGCTGTGTTAATCGTCTCAGCACATAGTTTGCCTGAAAAAATTGTGAATTTAGGTGATCCCTATCCACAACAATTACAGGAAACAGCTGATTTGATTGCTAAAGAGGCCGGAATTCAACATTATACAATCGGTTGGCAAAGTGCTGGAAAGACTCCAGAACCTTGGCTTGGTCCAGATGTCCAAGATCTAACTAGTGAATTGTATGAAAAATCAGGATATAAAGCGTTTGTTTATGCTCCAGTTGGCTTTGTTTCAGACCACTTAGAAGTGCTTTACGATAATGATTATGAGTGTAAAGTGGTAACTGAATCGGTGGGTGCGAACTATTATCGCCCCGAAATGCCGAACGCGAAACCAGAATTTATTGATGCAATGGCAACTGTAGTGTTAAACAAATTAGCTGAAAAAGTTAAAAATGGATAAGTAAAAGAAAAAGGCGGGTTTACCATGTTTGATAAAAAACAAAAGGTGGTTATTATCGGGGGCGGAATTACCGGAATCACAACGGCATACTACTTACAACAGCATGCGCAAGAACATAACCTCCCTTTTGAAGTGATACTATTAGAAGCATCCCATCGCCTTGGGGGAAAAATGCAAACAGTTGTAAAGGATGGATATGTAATAGAAAGAGGTCCAGACTCTTTGCTTGAGCGAAAACAAAGTGCATTACGTCTAGCAAAGAAAATTGGGATTGATGATAAACTTGTCAATAATTCTTCAGGTGAGTCATTTATTTTGGCAAATGAACGGTTATTTCCCATGCCTGGAGGATCAATCATGGGAATTCCAACTGAACTAACTCCATTTATTACAACAAGACTGTTTTCGATGGCTGGAAAAATGAGAGCGGCAGTAGATTTAATTCTACCGCGTTCAAAATCAAAAGAAGACCAATCACTTGGCAAATTCTTTAGAAGACGCTTTGGAGATGAAGTGGTTGAGAACCTGATTGAACCTCTGTTTATGGGAGTTTATGCAGGTAATATCGATCAATTAAGCTTAATGTCAACGTTCCCGCAATTTTATCATCTTGAACAAAAACATCGTAGTCTCATTTTAGGGATGAGGAAAAAGACACCGCCTGCAAAGCAAAATAATACGATGAGTTCTGAAGAGAGAAAGGGAGCTTTTGTAACTTTAACATCAGGGTTACAATCTTTTGTCGAAGCCATCGAAGATAAGCTGCAACCACAATCAGTCTATAAAGGATATCGCGTTGAAGCAGTTAAAAAAGTTGATGACGGCTATGAAATTGGGCTAAATAGTAAGGAAAAAATGATCGTAGATAGCATTATTGTTGCTGTTCCGCATCTTACAGCGGCAACAATTTTTAATAATTATGAATGTTTCTCGGTTTTTAAAGATGTTCCAGCTACATCTGTTGCCACGGTAGCTCTTGCATTTCCTGAAGAGGCTATAAAGAAGGATATTAATGGAACAGGATTTGTTGTATCAAGAAATAGCGATTTTACCATAACAGCCTGTACCTGGACCCATAAAAAGTGGCCTCATACGGCACCTAAAGGTAAAGTACTGCTCCGTTGTTATGTTGGTAGACCAGGTGATGAAACCATCGTTGATTTATCGGATGATGAGATTACTAGTATCGTCTTAGATGATTTAAATAAGACGATGGATATTTCCGAAAAACCAGAAATGTCCGTGGTAACTCGCTGGAAGGATTCAATGCCACAATACACTGTTGGACATAAACAACGAGTGGAATCTGTTAAAAAATGTGTTTCCGAAGAGCTTCCTGGGGTTTTCTTAGCAGGTAGTTCTTATGCAGGAATCGGTGTCCCAGATTGTATTGATCAAGCCGAGGAAGCGGTAGAAAAGGTAATACAATACTTAGAGAATTTGTGATAAAAATGCCCGACCTAAATGGTTGGGTTTTTTTATTACAAAAGCTGTGTTAAGCAGGCTGTTGATTTCCGCTGCAGGTACTCGCGCACCTTAGGGCGGTCGGGAAGCCTCCTCGTCGCTTTGCTCCTGTGGGGTCTTCCCTGACCTATTCCTCCCGCAGGAGTCTCGCACCTTCCGCTCCAATCAACATAAGTGTGCAAAATCAACAATACTCTTTAACACAGCCATTACAAAAAAATAAAGCACCCTTTTAAGGTGCTTTGCTAGTTATTTTTTAATGGTGGTGACTTCTAGACACTTTTCGCATAGGTTTCCATAACATTCATGCTGCTCTTCGATTACATCTCCGCAGTCTGTACATTTTTTTGGGGGTAAATTTTTGAAAAATTCCAAGGCATTATCGAGCATCGGCCAAATTCCCTCCTTAAAGAAAGATGTTAAAAAATTATAAATAATAAATGTTAAATTAATTGTATTACCACAAATGAAAATCGTCAATCACTGTTTTATAACAATTTATGGGAAATGAAAAAATGGGTTCATTAGAGTATATTAATAGTACTGGAATAGATTTTTTTATTGGAGGCGTGATGATGAGATTAACAATAGTTGGATGTTGGGGTGGGTACCCTAAAGCAAATGAGGCGAGTTCAGGGTATCTTCTTGAAGAAGATGGTTATCAATTGCTTATCGATTGTGGTAGTGGTGTTCTTTCTAAGCTTCAGAATTGGATAAAACCTGAGCAACTAGATGCAGTGGTTTTATCTCATTATCACTCAGATCATATAGCAGATATTGGTGTATTGCAGCATGCTAGACTTATTCAAGGTTTTTTAGGGACTCCATCGCCCTGTTTACCGATTTATGGACATGCCTTAAATGAGCAAGAATTCGTCAAATTAACCTATAAGGAAATTACCAAGGGGATCTCATATGATCCAACTCAAGTATTAAAGCTTGGTCCATTTGCGATTCGATTTTTACAAACGGACCATCCAGTGCCTTGCTTTGCGATGCGAATTGAAGCTAAACATAAAACTTTAGTATATACCGCTGATACAGCATTTAAGGAAGAGTTAATCGAATTTAGTCGTGGTGCCGACTTACTGCTATGTGAATGTAATCTATATGGGAATATTGAGGGGAAAGCTGCAGGTCATATGACAAGTTTTGATGCTGGGGTGCTAGCCGAACGGGCCCAAGTAAAGCAGCTTATTTTGACACATCTTCCTCATTTTGGGAATATTAAGCAGCTCATTCAAGAAGCATCTCAAAAATATTCGGGGAGTATCAGCTTAGCAGCACAGGACATGATGATTGAGCTTTAAACGATTGTATACATCCATAGAGGAGTGAGCAGGTTGTTATTTATTGATAATAAAGGAATCACCAATCCTCGCATTAATCTGGCAATCGAGGAATACGTTTTAAAAAATTCAAACATAGATCAAAGTAGCTATTTGTTATTTTACATAAATGAACCGTCGATTATTATTGGGAAAAATCAAAATACGATTGAAGAAATTAATACAGATTACGTAGAGCAAAATGGGATTCATGTGGTCAGGCGTCTTTCGGGTGGTGGGGCGGTTTATCATGATTTAGGAAACTTGAATTTTAGTTTTATTACAAAAGATGATGGGGACAGTTTCCACAATTTTAGAAAGTTCACTGAGCCGGTTACGTCCGCTTTAAGAGAGCTAGGCGTGAATGCCGAATTAAGCGGAAGAAATGATCTTGTTGTGGAGGGACGGAAGATCTCTGGGAATGCCCAGTTTTCAACCAGAGGAAGAATGTTTAGTCATGGTACGCTGCTGTTTGATTCGGAAATTGAAAGTATCGTTTCGGCATTAAAAGTGAGAAAAGATAAAATTGAATCGAAAGGTATTAAATCAATTCGCAGCCGTGTTGCTAATATATCAGAGTTTTTGACTGGCAATCTCACCATTGACGATTTTAAATTAAGGCTATTGCAGAGTATTTTTGGTCAAGGAGTGGAAATCCCTGAGTACAGATTAACAGAGGACGACTGGGAGAAAATTCACCATTTATCAAAAGAGCGTTATCAAAATTGGGACTGGAATTATGGAAAATCACCTAAATTTAATTTGCAGCATTCTAACCGGTTTCCCGTCGGACAAATTGATATAAGGTTGGAAGTGAATAAAGGTAAAATTGAAAGTTGTAAAATATTTGGCGACTTTTTCGGTGTCGGGGATGTTGGTGAAATTGAAGAACGCTTAAAAGGGATCCAGTATGAAAAAACGGCTATCGAAAAAGCGCTCAAAGATGTTGCTGTTAGTCATTACTTTGGCAAAATCACTATGTTAGAGTTTATAAATTTAATTTACTAGAAAACTGCTCGGCACCCCTCGTGTCGGGCAGTTTTTTAATAGGGGAAATTTGTTTAGTCTGTTCGAATCGACAGTGTTGCTTGAATGAGAAAATTATTTCTAATATAATATAATTAGAAAATTCTTATAAATTTCACTTTTAAATTTTGATAATTGATATATAATTGTCATTATTGCGAAAAAGGGAAAAAGCCATGAAAAAGTGTTCAAATCGAAAGCTATTCCAAATTGCATTTGTTAAATATAAAAAATAATGCAATGGATATTACGTTGGCAATAAAGGAAATTATGAACTATTTGTTACGAAATTATTTATCAGTATTTCTAAATATCTAAAAATACTTGAAATTGTAAATAATTTTGCGATATAATTTAGTGCATAAAAGCGTAGAAGCGTAAAAGCGCTAAAATCACGAGAATATTTTTAGAGGGTGGGGAACGAAACATGAAGAAGAGTTGGAAAAGTCTAGTAGCAATTGGATTAATCGGGAGCGTATTTTTAAGTGGTTGTGGTGCTAAAGACAATGGTGAAGAAAAAGACTCGACGAAGACCTATAAGGTAGGGGTTACCCAGTTTGTTGAACATCCATCTTTAGATAATGCTTATAAAGGGTTTAAGAAGGCACTTAAGGATGAAGGGCTTGAAGTTAAATATGATGTACAAAACGCCCAAGGTGATTCAACTAATAACCAAACAATAGCCAATAATTTTGTAAGTGATGGAGTAGACTTGATTTTTGCAAATACAACGCCAAGTGCCCAAAGTGCTTTAAATGCTACACGAGACATTCCAATCGTCTTTACATCAGTCACTGATCCAATTGGTGCAAAGCTAGTCAAAGCAATGGATGAACCTGGGGACAATATTACTGGAACAACAGATAATCATCCTAATGCGATTCCGAATACAGTGAAATTTATGAGTGAAGAGTTTGATGGAAATCGGGTTGGGGTTATTTACAATGCAGGTGAACAAAACTCGGTTGCTCAAATTGACTTAGTTGAAAAAGCAATGAAGGACACAGATTTAAAACTAGTAAAAGCTACTGTAGCTACCACCGCTGAAGTTAAACAAGCAGCGGAGTCGCTAATTGGAAAAGTAGATATGATTTATATCGTTACCGATAATATTGTTGTTTCTGCTTTAGAATCGGTTGTGCAAGTTGCAACAGATAATAGTTTGCCGCTATTTGTTGGAGAACTAGACTCAGTTGAACGTGGTGGATTTGCCGCTTATGGTTTTGACTATTATGATATCGGTTATGAAGCAGGGGTAATGGCAGCGAAAATTCTTAAGGGTGAGAAAAAGGCAAGTGAGCTACCAGTGCAATATCCTCAGAATTTGAAGTTAGTAATCAATAAGGAAGCTGCAAAAGCGATGAAGATTGATTTGAAAGAAGAATGGAAGGACATCGCTGAATATATTAAGTAACTTTTTCTCATATCAATTAATTGCCTTTTAGGATAAAAATGGTAAATAGCCATATAATGAGTGGTAAATGCTCATAAGGTGAAGTTTACAAAAGGTGGAAAGGAAGAATCATATGTTTACCGCCATATTTGGTTCCGTTGAAGCTGGTGTTATCTATGCACTAATGGCTTTAGGAGTATATCTTTCTTTTAGAATATTAGACTTTCCTGATTTAACTGTGGACGGTAGCTTTGTTACAGGAGCTGCTGTTGCCGCAGTGCTTATTGTTGAGGGAGTTAATCCATTTCTAGCTACACTTGCCGCCGTATTTTCAGGAATTCTCGCGGGATTATTAACGGGAATTCTTCATACAAAAGGAAAGATAAATCCGCTCTTGGCCGGGATTTTAATGATGATTGCCCTTTATTCGATCAATTTACGAATAATGGGAAGGTCGAACGTTCCGCTGTTACAAGAGGAAACAATATTTACAATTATAAGAGATTTTTGGGATAAACTTGGAATTGACGCAGGACTAGAGTCTTTGTTTTCAAGTATTGGATTAGCGGGTTTTATTCCTAGGACTTGGGGAATACTCGTGTTCATGTTGCTGTTAACCTTTGCCGTTAAGTTTGCCATTGATTGGTTTTTAAAAACCGATTTGGGCTTGGCCATTCGGGCGACAGGTGATAATGAAACGATGATTCGGAGCTTTTCTGCCAATACCGATTTTTTAAAGACATTAGGACTAGGTCTTTCTAATGGCTTAGTAGCCTTATCTGGAGCTCTCATTGCTCAATATGGAGGCTTTAGTGATGTCGGGATGGGAATAGGAATGATTGTCATTGGGCTTGCTTCAGTGATAATTGGGGAAGCTGTTTTTGGAACAAAGAGTATCGTGAGGGTAACCTTTGCTGTAATTGGCGGAGCTATTCTTTATCGGATTATCGTTACCCTAGCACTGCGGGTCCAATTCTTAGAAACAGGAGATATGAAATTAATTACTGCTTGTATTGTTATTATCGCTCTTGTTGTTCCTAAATTATTGGAGCAACAGCGGGAGAAAAAGCGAAAGCGTAAAAGAATCAAGAATCATATTCCAGTAAAGAAAAGTGGTGAGCAGCTTGCTTCGGTTAAATCAGATCTTTAAGGTTTTTAATGAAGGGACACCGGACGAGAAAATTGCTCTGGACCATGTAAACTTAGAATTAAATAAAGGTGATTTTATCACGGTTATCGGGAGTAATGGTGCTGGGAAATCGACATTAATGAACATTATTTCAGGAAAACTAATCACTGATGTTGGAGCAGTTTCCATTGATGGAAAAAATGTAACGTCGGTGAAAGAATATAAGCGAGCTAAATTAATTGGCCGGGTGTTTCAGGATCCGATGGCAGGTACAGCACCAAAAATGACCATTGAAGAAAACTTAGCCATTGCATATTCAAGAGTAGGGGTACGGGGTTTGAGAAGTGGTTTATCAAAGAAACGCCGTGATTTTTTTAAGGAAAAGCTAGAAATGCTTCACCTTGGTTTAGAAAACAGGTTACAAGCTAAAGCAGGTTTATTATCGGGTGGTGAGCGCCAAGCATTGTCTCTTTTAATGGCAACGTTTACTGAGCCGAAGATTTTGTTATTGGATGAGCATACTGCAGCACTCGATCCATCGCGTGCAGAACTTGTAACAAATCTAACCAAGAGGATTGTTGATGAGTATCAACTGACTACGTTAATGGTGACCCACAATATGCAACAAGCTCTTGATCTGGGAAATAAATTAATCATGATGGATAAAGGGCAAGTGATTTTTGAAGCAGACGAGGAAAAGAAAAAAGAGTTAACGATTGAAAAACTGCTCGCAGAATTCCAGCGAATTCGCGGCGAAAAAATGAACAGTGACAAAGCAGTGTTAAT
>CALCRD010000036.1 GCA_937894355.1 uncultured Bacillus sp. | reverse complement strand
CGTTTTTTTGATTATGAGTTTGGTAAAATAGTAGCCATATAGCATCCTTTTCTTAGGTGATTGATTTTGGGGATTATATTTTACAGGAAAGGGAAGTTTTTAATAACATTCCGATATTTTTTTGAAAGAATCCAGTTACGTTTAGCGACTACCTGACAAATAAGTGGACAGGCGTTACCCTTTCATCCTAGAAGGAGGTTCACCCTATGACCAAAATTAATTTGAATAAGCATATAGACCGTGCTCGAATGCAAACACAATTGCACAAACGGAATGACCAGCTCCTCCGAGAGAACATCCATTTAAGCATCTTAGAAGGTCGATATGAAGAGAGATTAGCAGGACCAATTTTTTGCTATATCGTTTTAGGAATTGCCCTTCTCAGTCAAATTTTGGGGATGACCGTCGAGTTTAAAGAGTATTTTCACGGTGCGTTGAAGGTGGGAGTGTTGATTCTCCTTGTTTTTATTTGGCATCTGTACATCAAAATTAAGATTAAAGACCTTCGACAACTACAAATCAACAACAGCCAAGAACAAGCCACCATCAGACAGAAAATCAAGAACCTTTTACAACCCTAATTAACATAAAAGTAACGCTCACCTTCAATTTTCTGGATGGTGCTGTCACCTTTTCCTGGTGATAAGGATTGTAAAGATTACCTAATTTCATCAATAGCATAGTGCCACTTTATTGTTTTAGCAGTATTTATTTTTGCCCAAAAATCCTTTATAAAACTATGAGTATCATTTTCTCCCCTTGTGTATATACCATGTATATACTTCGTGAATTAGGGGTGATATAATGGCTTCCAAGGAACATTCAGAAACCAAAATAAACCATAGTAAAGGGGTTGACTACATGTCTACAGTTATAGCTCAAAAATGGGGAAACAGTTTGGGTATTCGTATCCCTAAAGAAGCTGCAGATAGAATAGGGATCGGCCAAGGTTCCGAAATGGAATTGAAGGTGATTGAGAGTGAAGGGATTATCACTTTAAAACCAAAAAGAGTACGGAAAAAATACACATTGGAAGAACTTTTATCACAGATAACTCCTGAAAATCGACACAAGGAAATTGATTTTGGGAATGAAGGGCGTGAATTGATATAATGCAAGAGGCTATCCCTGAGAGAGGCGATTTAATTGTTTTAACCTTCAACCCACAAGCTGGTCATGGACAAGCTGGAAGAAGGAATGCTATTGTTTTATCGCCCAATAATTTTAATCAAGCAACAGGATTTATCGCTGTTTGTCCGATTACAAATCAAAAGAAGGGTTATCCCTTTGAAGTGAATTTACCCAAAGAGGGAATATCCCTTGATGGCGGGGGATTCCCCATAACAGGGGTAATATTAACTGATCAAGTTAAATCATTAGACTGGACTGCTAGTAACCTAAAAGTGTTAAAGAAGTATAATTCAAAAGATGCACAAATTGATGAATTAGATGAAATAATTGATGATTGCCTAGCGAAAATAGCAACATACCTGACCTAAATCCTATCTCTTTCAGTGATGTTTACTAATTTTACTAATCTTAAATTTTTATTAAACTTAATCCCAAACTTCAAAGGAAGAATCCATTTTGAACAATCCCTTCTCAAAATAGATTCTTTTTATTTGCTGTAAAAATCAGGCTTACGATTTTCCCTTTTATCGAGTTTTGGTGGCACCATCCAAACAACTGGATGGTGCCTCAGTTGGGTTTTTCAAAACTTTCAACTATGTCAATGGCAATCTTCATTTCATCTTGTTGCCAGTCAGGTAAGTGATCATATTCCTCTTCATCTTCTGCAATCATTAATACCTCCCGGGAGACATTGATGACTTCCCCCGTTTTAAGATAAAGGTATGATTTGTTTTCCTCTGACTGCATCTCCAGTGCAAAACATGATTAGAGGCAGCTATAATCACTATGAAAAATCAGCAAATTTATTAAAGAAAAAAGCGCTTCATTCAGGTAAGTTGGCAGATTGATTTATGATTTCACTTATATGAAATGATATGCTCATCAAAAGCTTTTTCACCCTTGTATTCAATTTCTTGAAAAATATATATATGGCTATTATCTATACTATAAGTACTGTTTTTATGAATTGTATTTGTATTTAATTTTATTTTTTCCCATTCTCCAGCTTTTACCCATCTTCCTTCCTTTTTTTCGAAAGTAATGATTTCGTATATTTTTCCTTTTGAACCAGATTGTTGTTCTATTACAAACCCTTTTTTTCGATTATTGATAGAAATACTTTGTTTTGGCGGTTCTAACTTAGATGGTGCTCCATTTTCTTCATAAATGAATTCATTATTTTTATATGAGTAAACATTAGACTTGTTATATTCATTATTAACAAACATAAGCTTGTTTTTTAAATCAAAATAGTTAACCGAACCAATATCGAATAGTTTAATAATCTCTTGGTCTTTCACTTCATAGATTACTTTTCCATCTAGTGAGATGAATTGTGCAATATATCCATTCGTTATGTCTGTTGGTTCTAAAGATTCTTTAGTCACAAAGTGATAGATTGGTTCATTATTTGTTTCAACTATTGAAAAGCTACTCCAGTTATCAATTCTTCCGAATTTTTGATGTTTTTGTGGTACAGTGATCTCATAAATTTTTTCAACGATTGGAGAAGCATCAGTATCAAAAGTAATTTTATGTATTTTTATTGTATTATCATATAATATTTTCTTAATAGGAGATGTATTTTCTATTTCCTTAATATACTTTGGTTCATACGAAGTGCGATAAAATGCATCTTTAATAAACGTATACTCCACTTTCGTATCTTTTGGTAATACCCCATCAGCTTTTGCAAACAATTCTTCTGAAATTAAAACTTCTTTGTTTATAGATTCCCATTTTCCATGTTTCGCAACAGAAACATTAAAAACTGTTTCATTCCCTCTACCGATTTGATCAACGATAAATAACTGATCACCTACGGCATAATTTTTTTCCTGACCACTAAGCTCAAACATTACATCGTCCATCGCTGTAAATGATTCCTTTAATTTGAATGATGAATTAGATTCCTTTTTATTGCCCTCCTCCCCATCTCGATTTTCCGTTTTTTTACTATTGTTTGTTTCGTTTGTGGATACTTTCTCCACATTAGTTGAAGAACATCCTATTAACAGTAGGATTACAAAAATTAACATAATAGTATTTTTCATGTTATCACTCCCTCGTATATGGAATAATATACCACATAAATTAGGGTGATATATCCAATTAGTTAACAAATTAAAGTAAATGAATAGTAGTTATGTTATACTATGTAATTTCCAATCCTTTTCCTCTTCAAGTAAACCAAACAGATAATTGTTGTTTCGGTAAATAGATAGGTATAACCCTAAAAGGTGACAGGTACCATCCAATTTCTGGATGGTACCTGTCACCAGGCTCACTGCACAGTGGCCGCCCGAATTTTATCGAAGATTGATAGAGTGTTGTTTAAAAAAGAAAGTTCCTTTCATCCCCAAATATATATATAAATTCAGGGGAACAAGCACTAATTTGTGTTTTATATTTAGTAGAATTTTCGCTACTGCAACGCAATCCTTGAATATAATCCTAGAAGAATGGTGTGGTGGTTGTTTACAGTAATTACTTGAGATACGTCCACACATCTATTAATCCAGCGGTGAGAAAGGGAACTAGTGACAACCAGGAATTAATTGTTTCACTCTGAATCTGCAAAAAGCCAGCTGTTTAATGGTCAAAGACTGGAAATATCAATAGCTCTTCTATAACATTCGACAAAATCCGAGTCGCCACAGTGGTTAAGCTTCATTGTAGGTCTCAACAAATGTAATATATTTCTTGATGGTTAGGGGACAATCTAGTAAAATTGGCATTGTATAGTAAGGTTATTTGTTCTCTGCCGCCAAGCAAAGAGGAACAAATAACCTTTTCCTTTTCTAAAGTTTAAAAGCCGTCAGATTAGTTGACTATTATACTATAGTCAATAAACCTGATGGCTTTTTCTTTAAATATCCTCCGACAAAAATAAAGACCAGTCTTCACTAAATAGCGACATTGGGGCAGGCTGCGAACAGATTGCCTTTAATTTGTAAACGCTCCCAATTGTATTATGGAATATTGAAATGATACGGTTCCCGACAAAATAAGGTTCTCTTGCATTCTTCAAAATAGCAACAAAACTTTAATATTCAGACGTTACCCTTTCATCCTAGAAGGAGGTTCACCCTTTGACCAAAATAAATTT
>CALCRD010000035.1 GCA_937894355.1 uncultured Bacillus sp. | reverse complement strand
TATATAGCCGGAAGACAGATTCTGAAGAAATACGCGAAATAGACTGTACTTTTGGCTCAAGACCGGCGCGGAAGGATTTGGGATTGGATTGTAGATAGAAGCATTCACAATTTCATCCTGAACTCTAATGATTGCATATGATTATGGTTTAAGTCTAACAGTCAAGGATGAGGCGCAACTTTTGCTGTAACAGCAGCCCAGTTTAAAAACAATTCCAGGTTAGGTATTTTTTTGGGAGGTAATGAATATGTGGAAAAATCCAAAGTTACCGGAGTTCGGTAACCTATCTGATTTACGAATTGTCCATGCATCAAATTCCCTTGCGGGTCCTTTTGCAGTCACCATTCTAGCCGAATATGGCGCAGATACAATCTGGATAGAAAACGCACTAATGCCCGATTATACAAGGTTTACTCATAACATTCAACTGGAATCGGAACGGCGCAACCAAAGAAATCTGGCCTTACAGATTGGTACTCCGGAAGGTAAAGAGATTCTTCTTAAACTGATAAAAGATGCAGACGTTTTTCTTGAATCCTCCAAGGGGGGGCAGTTTGATCGATTTGGATTGAGTGACGAAGTATTGTGGGAGGTTAATCCCCAGTTGGTAATAGCTCATGTTTCTGGATATGGGCAAAGCGGCATTCCGGAATATGTGGGTAGACCCTCCTTTGATGCTACCGCCCAGGCATTTTCGGGATACATGTATGAAAACACCAATCCAGTAACGCCGCCTTATGCTACAGGACCGTACCAAGCGGACTATACGACCGCTTTATATACGGCTGTAGCTATTTTGGCTGCTTGGCATAAAGCCCAGCAGACCGGGAAAGGCGATAGCATTGATGTGGCCCAATATGAAATAATGATGCGTACTAGTATTTTCTCAGTTGATTATTTCTCATTCCAAAAAGAGTTCCCTAAGACAGGCGATAAATCAATGATTGCCGGTTGGGGGCCTTTCGAGTGTAAAGACGGCAAACATTTATACTGCTGCTTTTCCGGTGTGAACGTATTGCGGAATGCTGTAAAATTCCTAGGTCTAGAATATGGTTCAGGGGCTTTCCCGGCGGGTATGGCTATTTATCAAATTGATACTGCACCTGGTCAAGCTTTCATGAAGGCGCTTTATGCCTATTTTAAGACTAGGACTGTTCTAGAGGCAGAAAAAGAAATGCAAGCGGCGGGTTTGCCGGTATCGAAAATAAACAGCTTTGCAGATCTAGAAAACAATCCTCATGTCAAAGCGCGTGAAGTCATCGAAGAATGGGAAACCGTTAAGGGTACCAAATTAAGGGCTGTTGGGCCGTTACCCAAGTTTAAAAATTGTCCCGGGAAAGTGTGGCGACCCTCTCCTAGTTTTGGCGAGAATAATGATGAAATATTGGGTGAAATCGGTTATTCACCTGAACAGATACAGGATCTATATGCTAAAAACATTATCGCTCAGGATAAAGACTTGGAGTTTTCCCGATAGGTGTCTTAAGATCATTGGCCATAATTTAAATACTTGAAAGTCTCCACCGTTTATGGGGGCTTTCGCTAGAGAGGTGAGGTAAGTGAAGATAATTAGTTGCATTAAGGTTGTACCTGAGGAACAGGATATTGTAGTTAAAGCTGATGGTGAATTGTCATTTGATAGGGCAAAGCCGACTATAAGCGCCTATGATCTCAACGCCATTGAGGCCGGTGCTCAGTTGCTGGAGGAGTGTGGCGGTGCTTTCGTCGCCTTGAGCGCAGGATCGGGAACAATCGATAAACCTAAATTAAAGAAAAACATTTTATCCCGAGGTCCCGAAAGTCTAGTTATGGTTGCTGATGATCAGCTGGAAGATTTGGATACCCATCGGACAGCTAAAGTCTTAAAAGCTGCGATTGAAAAAATAGGGGAATATGATCTGATACTATGCGGCGAAGGTTCTTCTGATATTTATGCTCAACAGGTTGGGGCTCAACTAGGCCAGTTGCTAAATATCCCCACAATTAACGCCGTAAGTAAAATTACCCCAGCAGAGGGCAAAATAGTGGTGCAAAGAACCCTGGAAAATGAAGTGGAAACCGTGGAAATTGATTTTCCCGCTTTAGTGATTGTTACCTCAGATATAAACCTTCCACGGATAGCTACTATGAGTCACGTTCTGGCAGCCGGTAAAAAACCGACAACGACATGGACATTAGGAGACATAGGGGTAGCAGAACTAGCCAATACAATTGAAATCATTGATACCAGAGCCCCCCAGCAAGTCGAACGTAAGCAAGATATTGTTGAAGGCGATACAGATGAAGCCATACAGGAGTTTATTGCAAAAATTTCTACTGTGTTGACGAAATAAGGGAGGTGAAGACATGAGAATAATGGTTTTGGCTGAAACTCAAAAGGCACTTACGGAATTATGTGCAGGTGCGAGTCGAATTTCCCCGCAGGTTGAGGCAGTGCTAATAGGTGATCAATTAAAAGTAGTTGCAGATACCTTGTGGCAAATACCGGCACAAGAGAATGCGATGCTGGAAGATTATACAGAATCAATAGCAGCCCTGATTGAACAGGAGAAACCTGAGCTGATAGTTGTGGAACCTACTAAACGTTACAAACTTATTGCTGGGCGCATTGCGGCTATGCTTGGCATAACGGTAATAACTGATGTCCTTGAATTAGAGCAGGATTTGGTAGCTAAACGCATGGTATATGGAGGGACAGCCATACGTACCGAAAAGGCTGCTAGCGGATACACCATGGTTATGGTAGGTAGTGGGGTTTTGAAAACGGAATCAGTGCCTGAGATAACTGTCCGGGAGGAGAAACCGGTGCCGTTTATCGAACCCAAAATTCGATTAAAGAGGATCGCTAGGGAAGAAAAGGAAAAGGTGACAATTGATCTACCCGGAGCCAAAGTGGTACTTGGGATTGGACGGGGAATTGCAGAACACAAGGATCTGGAAATGGTTAAACAGCTAGCCCTGGCAGTGAAAGGAGAAATTGGCTGCACCAGACCCATTGCGGAAGCCGAGAAATGGATGCCCAAAGAAACCTACTTAGGTGTATCCGGAGTAATTATTGCTCCAGAGATATATATAGCCATCGGAATTTCAGGGCAGATCCAGCATACTGTTGGAATCAATCGCTCTAAGACGGTAGTGTCCATTAACAAAGAGAAAAGCGCACCTATTTTTAAACAATCGGATTATGGGATTGTCGGGGATTTATATAAGGTCGTCCCAGCTTTGATTAAACACTTCGGATGAGCATCATGAAGATTGAGAGAAAATGAGGTGAAGGGATGTCGAACGAAGGATTTGATGTAATTGTCGTTGGTGCAGGTGTAGCTGGAACTGTAGCCGCCTATCTTTTGGGCCGTGAGGGACTGCAGGTACTGTTGATTGAACGGGGCAACTATTCTGGCAGTAAAAACATGACCGGTGGAAGGATTTATAGCCATAGTTTAGAAAAGATTATGCCCGATTTTGCCCAGGAGGCACCGATTGAAAGAAAGATTACCAGGGAAAAGGTATTTATGATGACTGAAAAAAGCAGCATTGGTTTGGACTTTCAGTCATCCTTACTAGGAGCCCAGGGGAGCGATTCCTATTCGGTGCTGCGGGGGGTGTTTGATCAATGGTTGGCGGAAAAGGCAGAAGAGGTTGGGGTAGAGATTATAACTGGGATTTGCGTCGATGATCTCATAATTCGCCAGGGCAAAGTCTGTGGGGTTATAGCTGGGACGGATCAAATCGAATCCGGGATAACCATTTTGGCGGATGGAATTAACTCCTTATTAGCCCAAAAGGCGGGTCTCAGGGAGGAGTTTAAGCCTAATCAGGTAGCCGTCGGGGTAAAGGAATTGATAGAACTGCCGGGCGAATTGATCCAGGAGCGTTTCCAGTGTGACGAGAACGAAGGTACTGCTTGTATGTTTGCCGGATTCCCCTCGGATGGACGGGTTGGGGGCGGTTTCCTTTATACCAACAAAGAAAGTATCTCCTTAGGGGTAGTGTGTACCTTAAGTGATCTAGTAAAAGGACAAAAGGCCATACCACAATTAATGGAAGATTTTAAAATGCACCCCTCAGTAGCCCCCTTAATTAGGGGGGGGCGTTTGGTAGAGTATTCCGGGCATCTGGTTCCGGAGGGCGGAGTAGAAATGATGCCCAAAATAATAGGTGACGGTGTCTTGGTTGTTGGCGATGCAGCGGGGTTTTGCGTTAACCTCGGTTATGCGGTGCGGGGTATGGATTTTGCCATCGCATCTGGTGAATGCGCAGCCCAGGCTGTAATCAAAGCGTATCAAGGGGGTGGTTATAGCGAAGGAAACCTGCAAGCATACAGGAGTTATCTAGAAGAATCCTTTGTTCTGCGTGATATGAAGCTGTATCGTAATTTCCCGAAATTTTTAGAAACCACTCCCAGGGTGTTTTCGGACTATCCCAAATTACTAGAAGGCATTATGGCCGATATGTTTGTAATGGATGGGGAACCTACTCCGGCCTTAATGAAGATTATGATGAAACATCTTAATAAGGTAGGGGTTTTAAAAATTGCCAGAGATGCCTGGAAAGGGGTGCGCGCATTATGAGCACGATGAACGTCGACGCCAAATTATCCCTAAACAAGTTCTATGTAGATGAGGAGGAAGCCCATATTGTCCTAAATGCTAACGCTGGGACGGACGCCAGCGAATTTCACAAGCTCATGTTGGCTTGTCCAGCCGGCTTATACAAAAAAGACGATAAAGGACGTGTTCTGTTTGATTATGCTGGTTGTCTAGAGTGCGGGACCTGCCGGATATTATGCGGGAAAACCATACTGGAAAAGTGGGAATTTCCTCAGGGCTCATTCGGAGTAGAATATCGGTGGGGATAGCACTATCCGTATCCAATACGTTATACCGGGCTATATAAGAGATATAGGAGGGGTCCGTTGTCCAGAACTATACCGGAAATTATAGTAAAGGGGAATTGGTCAGATGAGCGAAAAAACATCATCGGGTTTTCATTACGGATATTTAATCGTTATTGCCTGTTGCGTTCTTATGCTAGGGCCATGTTGCTTTTCGTTTAATACGGCAGGAATATTTTATGACTCAGTAAGTCAGGAATTAGGGGTTGGCAAGGGAGATTTCGGGTTATATATGACTATTGAGTATCTAACCATGTTTTTCTTCCTGCCTTTAGCCGGAAAAATGCTTAATAAGTTTGATGCCAGGATTATTCTTTCTACTGCGGTTGCAATGGTTGCAGGTAGTCTGATAGCAATGTCAACATTTCACTCGGTTTATTCTTTTTATGTTGCCGGTTTTGTTATTGGTGTAGCCAATGCCTGGATCCTATACCTGGTTGTGCCAGTTCTAATTGGGCGCTGGTTTAAGAAAAATGTCGGGCTATGGGTGGGACTCTGTATGGCTTTTACCGGAATAGGGGGAATAATTTTCAACCCTATCGGGGGTCAGCTGATAATGAATCACGGATGGAGAACAGGATATTTGACTTTCGGTATTATAGCGGCTGCAATTGCCTTGCCTTTCACTCTATTTGTTATAAGAAGTTATCCCAGTGACAAAGGGTTGCAGCCATTTGGTGAGGGAGAGGTTGATGATTCTGCGCCAGTGAAATTGGTTGGTGTTTCCGCCAAGACAGCGATTAAGAGCCCGGCCTTATATTTAATGGCCTTCTATGCTGGGCTAGTAAACCTAGGATTGACCGTCAACTATTATCTGCCTTCTTATGTCGGGACACTGGGCATGCCCCTTACCGTAGGAGCAACCTTGGCTTCGACAGTTATGTTTGGTTCATTGTTCGGTAAGATTGGTCTTGGTTGGCTGAATGATA
>CALCRD010000034.1 GCA_937894355.1 uncultured Bacillus sp. | reverse complement strand
AATCTAACTGGCTCAAGGTTGTAAACACGCTGTTGAACGAAACCACTCGGGGAGTTATAGTCCCTTATGGAGTTTCAATCTTTTTTATCTTATAAAACAGCAGATAAACGATGGTTTAGACTTTACAATGAGATATAAGTATATCCAAATCCTTAATTCTCTATGTAGATTATATAACAGACCATTCAAATAGCTTGGTAAATAGATAAGAAAGCCACCGCGAAGCGGTTTAGTTCCACACAGCATTGCCGCTTCGGGTCGCGGAAAGTCAACTCATGATGTCGGACAAGTTAGTGTGTCATGAAGTGGACGCGACCACATCGATTTGCTAACCGAGTCGGCGGGGAGGGCCGATTCAAAGAAGAGTGCCCGCCTTGTAAGCTCATCGACGTCGGCAATGCCAAACGTCGTTAGATGCCATTACCCCGCTAAGGAGGATAAAAAATTAGAATATTTACCATTAACCAGGAAGGAGAAATGCTTCCCGTTGGAAATTTGATTTTATCCATTTTAATTATAACATACAAAAAAATGCAAATACAGACTATTTGTTTTTATTCGCTAGTGCTATAATGCAATAGCTTATAAACAATATCTAGAAAGAAAGTTAACGGGGTATATAGAATGGTAAAAGGTATATTATAGATAGGCTAGTACATTTTAATCGGAAGGATGTCCCCCGAATAATCAAAGCAGGAATTTATAAAGGAGGTAAACATATGGGCTCATATGTGCTTGGCTTTCAGGAGATTGACAAAACAAAAATCATGGTTGTTGGGGGTAAAGGCGCTAACCTGGGGGAACTTTCCAAGATTGAAGGAATACGCGTACCGGATGGCTTTTGTATTTCTACTGGAGCCTTTAAAAGAATCATTGGGGAAACGTCGTCGACTAGCGAATTACTTGACAAGTTTCAGCTTCTAAAGGTGGAAGACCGGGATAAAATTGGTGAACTTAGCGGTGAGATTCGCAGGGTCATCGAAGGGATAGCCATCCCCGAAGACATTAACGAAGAGATCACCCGCCTTCTCTCTAGGCTTGATGAAAAAACTGCCTATGCAGTACGATCCAGCGCAACCGTAGAGGATTTACCGACGGCCTCTTTTGCCGGCCAGCAGGATACGTATTTGAACATTATCGGACAGGAGGCAATCTTAAAGCATATCAGCAAGTGCTGGGCATCGCTATTTACCGAGAGGGCAGTAACTTACCGCCTTCAAAACGGCTTCGACCACCGTAAAGTCCACCTGGCTGTGGTTGTTCAGAAGATGGTCTTCCCGCAGGCGGCAGGAATTTTGTTTACTGCCGATCCCGTTACTTCTAATAGGAAGGTGTTATCCATTGATGCCAGCTTCGGACTTGGCGAGGCCTTGGCCTCCGGCCTGATGAATGCTGATATCTATAAAGTGCGTAACGGCAAGGTTATCGATAAGAAGATATCCACCAAGAAGCGGGCTATTTATGCCTTAAAAGATGGCGGTACGAAAGAACAGGAGATTGAGCCTGAACGGCAGAATAGGCCAGCGCTGACGGATGAGCAGATTTTGCAACTTGAGAGCATGGGCAGAAAGATCGAAGAACATTTCGGCTGCCCCCAGGACATCGAATGGTGCTTGGCTGATGATACATTTTATATTGTCCAGAGTCGGCCAATCACTACCTTATATCCCATCCCTGAAGTGTATGATCAAGAAAATCACGTTTATGTATCTGTCGGTCATCAACAAATGATGACCGCTCCCATGAAACCTCTGGGATTGTCTTTTTTCTTGTTAACAACAAAGGCACCCATGTTTAAAGCTGGTGGAAGGTTGTTTGTCGATGTCGCATATAATCTGGCTTCACCTGGTAGCAGAGAAATTCTATTAGATGTCTTGGGGCAATCCGATCCGCTCATCAAAGACGCACTTATGACCATCATAGAGCGAGGAGATTTTATAAAGTCATTAACAAATGACAAAAAAGAACTGAGTCCCAGTAAAAGCAATAAACTTCTGTCGCCTGCGGGTTTTCGAGCACAAATCGAAAATGATCCGACAATCGTTCCTGATTTGATTAAGAGTAGTCAAAGATCGTTAGAAGAGTTAAAACAAAACATCCAAACGAAATCAGGATCGGATTTATTTGATTTTATTCTAGAAGATATCCAGCAACTAAAGAAATTTTTATCTGATCCACAAGGTTTGAGTGTGATTATGGCTGCTATGGATGCTTCATCATGGCTCAATGAAAAAATGATGGAGTGGCTGGGTGAAAAAAACGCAGCAGACACGCTTTCTCAATCTGTGCCAAACAATATTACTTCGGAAATGGGCCTGGAGCTATTGGATGTCGCAGATGTGATTCGTTCTTATCCGGAAGTAATTGATTATTTGCAACAGGTAAAAGATGATAACTTCTTGGATGAACTGGTTAAGTTTGATGGTGGACAGGAAACCAAAGACGCAATCTCGTCTTATCTCAACAAATACGGAATGCGATGTGCCGGAGAAATTGATATTACGAAAACTCGTTGGAGGGAAAAACCAACTACTCTTATCCCCATGATTCTTAGTAATGTCAAAAACTTTAAGCCTAATGTCAGCCATCGGAAATTTGAGCAAGGGCGACAGGAAGCTTTGAAAAAAGAACAAGAGTTATTAGATCGATTGAAGCAATTACCGGATGGTGAACAAAAAGTCAAAGAAACAAAACAAATGATCGACTTAATACGGAATTTCAGCGGGTTTAGAGAATATCCGAAATACGTCATGATTAATCGCTACTTCGTTTATAAGCGGGCTTTACTGAAAGAAGCCGAACAACTCGTACAAGAGGGCGTTATTCATGAAAAAGAAGATATATACTACCTCACTTTTGAAGAACTTCACGAAGTCGTGCGCACAAATAAACTGAACTACCCGGGATGCATGGGCGAGCAGCAAACGGAGTTTGCGACCAGCCAGATCATCAGCAGAAAAGACGAGTACAAATTATATGAAAAACTAACTCCCCCACGTGTTATCATGTCTGATGGTGAAATCATTGCAGGCGCCTACAAACGAGAAAATCTCCCAGCCGAAGCTATTGTAGGTCTCCCCGTTTCTTCCGGAGTGATAGAGGGAAGAGCACGTGGCATCTTGAACATGGAAGATGCTGATCTAGAAGATGGAGATATATTAGTCACCTCCTTTACTGACCCTAGCTGGACACCATTGTTTGTATCCATAAAAGGCCTAGTCACCGAAGTTGGTGGACTGATGACCCATGGAGCAGTTATCGCCCGTGAATATGGCTTACCAGCAGTTATCGGAGTGGAGAATGCCACCAAACTGATAAAAGATGGGCAGAGAATCCGGGTAAATGGAACTGAAGGCTATGTAGAAATCCTATGATGGGGAATTAAATAAAAGATGAAAGTTAGGAAGGCGGCCCTGACATAATTACGTTTTTTAATATGGGGTACGAACCGCGATCTCCGGATCGGTCCCTAAAAGTATAAAAACTGAGCTAAATTTGTTATAATAGAATCCACTCCTTTTTAAGCAGGAAAGCAGGTTTCGAAATTGAATTGAT
>CALCRD010000033.1 GCA_937894355.1 uncultured Bacillus sp. | reverse complement strand
TTAGGACTAGAGCACACACAAAGATTAATTGAACGCGGTACAATTGAAATTGCACCTTTAGCGTATATGCGTGGGAGAACGCTAGATGATGCCTTTGTTATATTGGATGAAGCGCAGAACACTACTCATGCTCAAATGAAAATGTTTTTAACACGACTTGGTTTTGGATCGAAAATGGTTGTAACCGGTGACCGATCACAAATCGATCTTCCAAAAGGAGTAAAGTCTGGTTTAAAGGAAGCAGAGCAAATTCTTAAAAATATTCCCACCATCTCTTTTGTATATTTGGAAGCAACCGATGTTGTTCGCCACCCATTAGTTGCCAAAATCATTCATGCTTATGATGTGACTGATCCGCAAAAAGACTGACTCTATTTATCGAGTCAGTTTTTTTTGTGGGAAAAAGAATGCAAAAATGACTAATCTAGGTGTGACTTAGTTCACTTGGGGCGATAAAAGTTAAATAATCGGCGATAAATCCAAAAAAATCGGCGATAAACCCGAAAAAATCGGCGATAAATCCGAAAAAATCGGCGATAAAAATCTATCGAAGAATTTTTCTACAGAAATTGGTAATAAATGAGCTAATATCTTGTTTTGCATTCCAAAAAAGCTCATGTATTTTCCAATTAAATTGCAATTTATTCCAAAATTTACTTTAATATAATAAGTAGCTATCATTTGACGCATTGAAGTTTTACTTTTATGGGGATGAAAATTTTGTTAAAAACTGATATTATTTTCTACATAACATTAGGTTACTATCGGGTAATAAACCCTGATAGGAGGGATTAGTTTGGAGAAAGTTCAGCTGAAGTTATCTAAAATCAGAGATTTGCTTGATGTAAAGTTTTTTAGAGTTTTATTATTTTTACTTCTTGGAGTGATTCTATTCGGGGCAACATTTAGTAATGTTAAACCGGAAAAACTTGATGTTCGTCAATTTTCTATTGCTGAAAAAACGGTTCGCTCGCCCATAACTATTGAGGACAAAGATAGTACTGAGGTGAAACGTAAGGAAGCAGAGGATCTTGTGCAGGATGTTTATATTTTAAAAAATGAATACGCTCAAAATCGAGTCGATTTAATCACGTCAATTTTTGATTCTGTATCCGAGGTTCGCGAAGAAGGCGAGAAAAAGGCCAATGAAAAACTAGAGGAGAATAATTTAGAATTATCATTAGCGGAGAAGCTTGGTAAAACAGGCCAACCGTCATTATCAGAGCAACTAGAAAGTCTAAAAGGGAAGTTGACTGAAAATGTCACCAAAGAACTTCCAGATTCAGCTTTTCAAGCAATGCTTCAGGCATCTGATGATGAATTGTCGATTGCCAAGGATTTAACTGTAACAGCGATTAACAAAGTAATGAGCTCGAGAATCTCAACAGAAGATGTAGAAAATGCTAAAAAGCATTTGGAAGAAGAATTAAAGTACACTAGTTTAAATAGTAGTTTAAAAAAGGCGTCGACTGAATTAGGTCGATTTGCTATCATTCAAAATGAATTTTATGACCAAACGGCAACTAGGGAATTGCAGCAACAAGCAAAGGAAGCGGTCGAACCGGTTAAAATTCTCCAAGGACAAATTTTGGTAGAAGAAGGACAGTTAATTAGCCGCGACATATACCGCCAAATTAAGCTTGTCGGTATGCTAGATAATGATAATTCGGTGAAACCATTTGTAGGATTAGGCGTTATCATTTTCATTCTTATAGGGGGGCTATATTATTTCTTTAATGATTTAGATGTTCCTGTTGAAAAAAAGAAAACGTATCTATTAATTGGGGGTATTGTTTTTGTTTTTGCCATTGGCATTATGAAAATCCTCAGCCTGTTCCTTCAGTTTGAATACGCTGAAGTAGGCTATCTTTTTACCGCTGCCATGGCACCGATGATTATTAAATTACTGATCAATGATCGATTAGCCATTGCCTTTTCAGTCATCATGGCCATTTGTGGGAGCATTATTTTTAATGAGGGCATATCAGGCGTATATAATGTAACTGTTTTGATTTATATGCTTATTAGTGGTTTAGCGAGTATATTATTTCTTAGCACCAATAATCATCGTTCCAAAATATTGCAGGCCGGATTATTGGTTGCCGTTGTGAACATCGTGGTAATATTATCGTTAATGTTTATTCGAAATGGTAGCTATTCCGGAATTGAGTATGTTATTTATTTTGTTGGAGCCTTGGTATCCGGGATTGGGTCATCCGTGTTAACAATTGGCTTATTACCATTTTTTGAAGCGGCTTTTGGCATTCTGTCAACAATGAAACTAATTGAGCTTTCTAATCCTAATCACCCATTATTAAGAAAAATTTTAACAGAAGCACCTGGAACCTATCATCATAGTATAATGGTGGCTAATTTAGCAGAAACAGCCTGTGAAGCTATTGGTGCCGATGGATTATTGGCAAGAGTCGGTTGTTATTATCATGATATTGGTAAAACAAAAAGGCCACAATTTTTTATCGAAAATCAAATGAATATTCCTAACCCACATGATCGGATTGCACCTTTAACCAGCAGGAACATTATTATTGCTCATGCCAAAGAAGGCGCTGATATGTTACGGAAACATAAATTACCTCAAGAAATAGTTGATATTGCAGAACAGCATCATGGGACTACATATTTGAAATATTTTCATCATAAGGCCATTGAAAGTGGTTTAGAGCTGAACGAAGATGATTTCCGTTATCCTGGTCCAAAAGTGCAAACGAAAGAAGCGGCAATTATTGCCGTTGCTGATAGTGTAGAAGCAGCCGTTCGTTCAATGGGTCATCCAACACATGAGCAAATTGAATCAGTTGTCAGAAAAATCATTGCCAATCGACTTTCCGATGATCAATTTTCTGAGTGTGATGTGACATTAAAGGAACTGGAAATCGTCGCTACTTCTTTGTGTGAAACATTAAAAGGAATTTTTCATTCGCGGATTGAATATCCGGAAATTTTGAAACAGAAGGTGATTCAGGCATGAGTTTAAATATTGATTTTATTGATGAAACAGAAAAAGTAGATGCAGAGGCTATCGACTTTATCGAGAGTCTTTTGGTTTTTGCAGCAGAGCGTGAAGGGGTAGAAGCTGGAAGTGAGGTATCGGTTACCTTCGTCACTAACGAGCGGATCCAAGAAATCAATAACGAGTATCGAAAAAAAGATCAACCGACTGATGTGATTTCTTTTGCCATGGAAGAGTTAGGTGAAGGCGAAATCATGCCAAGTGGTTTAGATATTCCAAGAATTTTGGGTGATATTATTATTTCCGTTCCCAAAGCAAAAGAACAAGCTGATGAATATGGACATTCTTTTAAGAGGGAGCTAGGATTCTTATCTGTTCATGGCTTTTTACATTTACTTGGCTATGATCATGTTGAGGAAAACGATGAAAAAATAATGTTTACCAGACAGAAGGAAATTCTTAATGAGTATGGACTTAAGCGGTAATCTTAAAAAGGTTGGTAAAGCTTTCCCTTATGCCATGCAAGGGATTGGTCATGCTTGGAAACACGAAGTCAATTTACGAATTCATGTTAGTGTTGCTGTGATTGTCATCTTAATGGGATTCTGGTTGTCCTTGTCTGCTATGGAGTGGTTGATTATTCTGCTGACAATCGGTGGGATGTTATCATTAGAGCTAATTAATACAGCCGTAGAGAGGGTAGTTGACCTCG
Organism: uncultured Bacillus sp.; assembly: GCA_937894355.1. Lineage (GTDB taxonomy): Bacteria > Bacillota > Bacilli > Bacillales > Cytobacillaceae > Bacillus_BU. The sequence goes on along the minus strand of CALCRD010000033.1, from coordinate 4,997 downwards.
TTACTAGGGAATATCACCCATTAGCTAAACAAGCCAAGGATGCAGCTGCAGGGGCCGTATTAGTGTATGCGATTTTATCGGTTATTATTGGGCTTGTAATTTTTTTGCCTAAATTATTGAAATATATTTAAGGCTTCGTGATGAAATGGGGGGATGATTTCCCTCATTTTATTACGGAGTTTTTATTTTTTATGTTAACAACAGAGATATTAACATTAATTCAAAATTAAGCCTCGGATAATCGCAAAAGTTGATGATAGGTGTTAAAAATAGCTAATTAAAGGGTTTGGGGGGACTGCGGAAAAGGCGATTTTGTGGTGACTTCGTTCACTTTGACCGATAGAACGCCAAAAGCGACCGATAGAACCTGATAGAGCCTGTCTCCCGGGAAAAGTCAGGCCTTCTTTTCGAAAAAAGTCGGGTTTATCTTCCTAAAACGTTGCGCTCATCAAAAAAATTTGTTTCGCTCTTCTCCTAATATACTCATTTAGTCAAAACTACAAAGATATAATTTGCTTCTTTAGCAAGCCTGACTAAATAATCAAATAATCGTCGCAAAAAGTTGATTATTTGATTATTATTTTGCTTATTTGATAACACAGATTGATTTCGGTAAAATAACCATGTAACGAGAGGCATAATACAGAAAACATATATTTTGAATATTCAAAATATTTCACTGTCTTTTTATGAAAAAACAATGAAATGACCGCTAAAATAAGATACAATAAACTTACAGCGGTTTCTTCTTTTCAGAAAGGAAGAATGGTTGTGGATACAAAACAATTAATTGAAGAAGCAAAAGTAGCGAGAGAAAAGGCCTATGTCCCTTATTCAAAATTTAAAGTTGGAGCTGCATTATTAACGGTTGACGGAAAGATTTATCATGGTTGTAATATTGAAAACGCAGCATATAGTATGTGTAATTGCGCAGAGAGAACGGCCATTTTTAAAGCCTATTCGGAAGGTGACACCCAGTACTCATTATTAGCTGTAGTAGCCGATACTGAGCGTCCTGTCCCGCCATGTGGTGCTTGCCGTCAAGTTATTTCAGAGTTGTGCTCTAAGGATATGAAGGTTGTATTAAGCAATCTAAAAGGTGACATTCAAGAGATTACAGTAGGAGACTTGCTACCGGGAGCTTTTTCACCGGAGGATTTACATGAATAATGGAGTAGACGCAAAAAATTTCAAATCGGGTTTTATTTCAATCATAGGCAGACCAAATGTGGGAAAATCTACATTTCTTAATCATGTGATTGGTCAAAAAATTGCAATAATGAGTGATAAACCACAAACAACAAGAAATAAAGTACAAGGCGTACTAACGACAGATGACGCCCAACTGATTTTTATTGATACGCCCGGTATTCATAAGCCCAAGCATAAATTAGGCGATTTTATGATGAAAGTCGCTATCAATACGCTTAAAGAAGTCGATTTAGTTTTATTTATGGTAAATGCTGAAGAAGGTTTTGGACGCGGAGAAGAGTTTATTATTGAAAAATTTCAAGCAGTAAACACGCCGGTTTTTCTTGTGATTAACAAAATCGATTTAGTTCATCCTGATAAATTATTTGAAATCATTGATTCCTATAAAGAAAAATATGATTTCCAGGAAATTGTTCCAATATCTGCTTTGCAAGGAAATAATGTGGAAAGAGTGTTAGAGCAAATTAAGCGATATGTTCCTGAAGGTCCACATTATTATCCAGCTGATCAAGTAACTGACCATCCAGAGCGATTTATTATCACCGAATTAATTCGGGAAAAAGCTCTGCAACTAACACATGAAGAAGTGCCCCATTCCCTAGCAGTGGTAATGGAAAAGCTTGATCGACCAGATAATAAGGATATCGTTCATGTAATGGCTACAATCATCGTGGAACGGGATTCTCAAAAAGGGATTATTATTGGTAAACAAGGAAAAATGCTCAAGGAAATTGGCAAACGGGCTCGTGCTGATATTGAAAATCTTCTCGGGTCAAAGGTCTTCTTAGAACTTTGGGTAAAGGTGCAAAAAGACTGGCGCAATAAGCTAGGGCAGTTAAGAGACTATGGTTTTCGTGACGATGAATATTAAGCTTTTTCAACCCTATTTAAATTATTAGCAACGAACGGAATTTATGCATGACTGTGATTTACAATTTTTTCGTCTCATGATTTTTATTCGATAGGCTATGATAATTGTAAAGGATTTGGGATTTTAGGAAGTGCTAGTTGAATATTTGAAAGGTGGGGGTTTTCGATGTTGGATTTTACCTGGAAGATATTTTCGAACACAGGTAATATTGACACATATCTTCTTTTCAAGGAACTCGAAAAGGAAAACCAAGACATACCCGGTGATCAGGACGACGAGCTAGCAGGAATTGATTTTCCCATTTCATAGTTTTCTTCGTTGCAATGGATGGTGACTAAAGATGCTTCAAAAATGTGAAGGCATCATCATTAGGACAACGGATTACGGTGAAACCAATAAAATTGTCACTTTATATACACGTGAATGGGGAAAAGTTGGAGCGATGGCACGTGCTGCCAAAAAACCTAATAGTCGGCTTTCTGCTGTCACCCAACTTTTTACATATGGCTATTTCCTAATCCAAAAAGGTAGAGGTTTAGGAAGTTTACAACAAGGTGAAATGATATCTTCTTTAAGATCCATTCGTGAAGATATCTTTCTTACAGCTCACGCAAGTTATATTGTTGATTTGACCGACAAAGCAACTGCAGATGAGAAAACCCCTAATCCTTTTCTTTTTGAATTGCTGCTTCAAACATTGAATTTAATTAATGAGGGCTACGATTTAGATATTATTACCAACATTTATGAAATGAAGATGTTAGACCTTTTAGGGCTACATCCTTGTTTGAATCAATGCGCTGTTTGCGGTGAAACGGATGGTCATTTTTCTTTTTCGATTAAAGAAGGTGGATTCATTTGTCATCGTTGCGTAAATCAAGATCCCTATGTTATTAAAATTTCTCAAGCTACGGTCAAACTGTTACGAGTATTTTATTATTTTGACCTGCAACGGTTGGGGAATATCTCTGTCAAAAATGAAACCAAAGCAGAACTAAAAAAAGTCATTACTGCTTATTATGATGAATATTCTGGGTTACACTTAAAAACAAAGAAATTTCTCAATTCGTTGGATAAAATGAGAGACATGCTGTCTTAAGCCCTTGAGGTAAAATCCAAAAGCCGATTTTACTAACAAGCCGCTTCCGCTTTTCGGTCTTGACAAGAAAGTTTATTTCCTTTATTATCTAATTTAAATTTAATATGTTGCAGTGAAGGAAAAGAGTACTTAATCCCTTTAGAATAAAGCGAATCTAGGTTGGTGTGAGCTAGGTATAAAGAATTAAGGAAAGGCAGTCTGGAGCAACATTTTTTCTGAGTAGACTGCGTAAGCAGTAAATAGGGTGGAACCGCGGGTTAACTCTCGTCCCTATGCATTTTTGCATAGAGACGGGAGTTTTTTGGTTTTTATCGCAGATAAACAGCCAGTAAACCTCCGCTAATGAAATTTTCACCTTATCGAAAACCTGCTTTTGTTTTGTAGACTTATTTTTTATCATACATTTGGAATTGGAAGGGAGTATTTATCATGAGTGTAAATATGGAACAAATTGTATCACACGCAAAACATAGGGGATTTATTTTTCCGGGTTCGGAAATCTATGGAGGATTGGCGAACACTTGGGATTATGGTCCGTTAGGTGTTGAGCTGAAGAATAATATTAAGCAAGCATGGTGGAAAAAATTTGTTCAGCAGTCACAATACAATGTGGGATTAGATGCTGCAATTCTTATGAATCCAAGAACTTGGGAAGCTTCTGGACACATCGGTAACTTTAATGACCCAATGGTTGACTGTAAAAAGTGTAAAGCCAGACATCGTGCTGATAAATTAATTGAAAATGCACTTGATGAAAAAGGCATTGAACTGGTTGTAGATGGTCTACCATTTGAAAAAATGGAGGAATTAATCGCTGAACACAAAATCGCCTGCCCTGATTGTGGCGCTCAGGATTACACTGGAATTCGCCAATTCAATCTTATGTTTAAAACGCACCAAGGTGTAACAGAATCTAGTGCTAATCAAATCTTCCTTCGTCCAGAAACAGCACAGGGAATCTTTGTGAACTTTAAAAATGTGCAACGGACTATGCGTAAAAAACTTCCATTTGGTATTGCGCAAATCGGAAAAAGCTTCCGTAATGAAATTACACCAGGGAATTTCACTTTCCGTACGCGGGAATTTGAACAAATGGAGCTTGAGTTTTTCTGTAAACCAGGAGAAGAATTGAAATGGTTTGAGTATTGGAGACAATTCGCAAAACAATGGTTGTTAAACTTGGGAATGACAACAGATAATTTGAGACTTCGTGATCATAATGAAGATGAATTATCTCACTATAGCAATGGCACAACTGACTTTGAATACAAGTTTCCATTTGGTTGGGGCGAGTTATGGGGTGTAGCCTCAAGAACGGATTATGATTTAAAACAGCATATGCAGTTTTCTGGGGAAGACTTCAATTATTTAGAGCAAGAAACTGGCGAGAAATTTGTTCCTTATTGTATCGAGCCGTCTTTAGGAGCAGACCGTGTTACATTAGCATTCTTAATTGATGCCTATAAGGAAGAAGAACTTTCGGACGGTACTTCTAGAACAGTTATGCATTTGCATCCTGCTTTAGCACCATATAAAGCGGCTGTGTTACCACTTTCTAAAAAGTTATCAGAGGAAGCTAAAGAGGTTTTTGAACTTCTTTCAAATCATTACCTTGTCGATTACGATGAGTCAGGATCGATTGGAAAACGTTATCGTCGTCATGATGAAATTGGAACTCCATTCTGTATAACTTTTGACTTTGATTCTAAAGATGACAAAATGGTTACAGTACGTGATCGGGACACAATGGAACAAACGCGTTTACCGATTGCAGAATTAGTAAGCTTCATTCAAGGAAAAACTCAGTTTTAATTA
>CALCRD010000032.1 GCA_937894355.1 uncultured Bacillus sp. | reverse complement strand
AATGGGAGGACATTACTAAATTTAAAATTCCTGATGGCGAAAAAATAGATTATTCTACTAATGCAAAAGATTGGATTTCTACGGAAAATAGTATATTTAATGAACCATCTGACCAGGATTCAAAATTGCAGGAAGCAGGTTTAGATGAATACTATAAATATTACCTTGAAGCAGGAGTAATTCCGAATAATCTTAGTATTATTAAAGTTAAGGGAATCTCGATAGAAAAAGATTTTAATAATATAGAGAAACTTGCTGCTATTATTGTAGAAGAATATGGTAAGAGGACAGAATCACGTGAAGCACCTAACGAGAAGCTCATCCAAGCTAGTAATTATATCAAGCAACTATTTAATGATCTTAATGTAGCGATTAATAAAGGCGTGGTAGGCGAGATATTCGGGGTTGCTTACCAAGTTGATGGAAATAAAACAAAAGAATTAGAGGCATTTTTACAAACAAATAATTAATTGGGCATAATTATCCTTCGTAGATGCGCAACTATTAGTTGTATGCGAAAATGTAAAAAATAAACACCATACATATATAAATAGTGGGTTCACTAGTGGGGTGCAAAGAATGTGAATAGTAATATAAATCGCAGTCTAATTAGAAATTGGACTGTTTTTTAAATCAATCTTTTAATTTGAGGGACTTGGCTTTTTCCTCTTTTAGCTGCTAAGGAACTTTTCTTTTCTTTTGCAAAAGTTGAATGGAGACTATGGTAAAATAAGGGTATAAACAAGCGGGGCTTTAGCATATTTCATATTAGCAACGCAATTTGCATGTCATAATAATAAGGAAGTTATATGTTATCAACTACTTAAAATTCATTAGTTTTGAAATCGTACTATTTAGTGCAATCGTTGTACTTAATTTCTGGTTTGATAGCTATCTTAGCCAACCATTTACCAGAGTAGATTTGATTGCCAGTTTCATAGCCTTACCGTTGTTTCTAGGCTTTTATTATTTATTGGTTTTACTGTTTAAGCGGTTTGATTCCATCAAGTTTAGAACCAAAGTTATTGTTTCAATCCCGACATTTTTAGTAGCGGCATTCATTACAGGGGTTATCATGTCGCAAATCGTCCTAGCCTAAAAATCCGTTCGTTTTCCAATCTAATAAAAATGTTTCAATTTTCATGTTAAAAAACTGGAGGTCGGTCGTTATGGAATTATTTTTCTGGCCGTTTATGATAGCTTCTCTTTTCTTCTCGATTTTTGCTATTAGGATAAAAAAGCCAAAGTTCCTAATCATATCCGCAATCCTTATATTCCCATTATCACTTTATCTAGCTGCTACCCCTCGTTTTGAGATCTGGGGTTTAATATTCCCATTATTTTATCTGGGAGCTGCGTTGTCCTTAACAAAGAAAATTGTTTGGCTAGCAATTATGTTGATCCTGCCAAATTTTTTTCTAATAGGATGGATTGGATATAGTGTTCTTTAATTATTAGCTGTGTTAAACATGGCTGTTGATTTCCGCTCCAGGAGCTTCGCTTTCCGCGTAATTTTTCTAGTGGAAATTTTGGGCAAAAAAAAAGTATTGGCCCCGCCTCCGCCAAATACCATGATAGACACGCGTACTATCCAACCTATTACTAATATTACCAATTTAATATTAAGTAATTGTTTTGTAGCTATTAAGAATTGTTAATGTAATATTAATTCTTTATAGCTTTTTCTTTTTTTGGTTGTTGGCTAAGTTGAGTAATTATATAACTGAATTAAGGATTCTTCGAGGAGGGATAATGTGAGTATTAAGAAATCTATCATAGAAACAATGAGAAAACGTCAGTCGATCAGAACTTACGATGTTCAAAATATTACAGAATCACACATCAAAGAAATTAATGATTACATAAAAGATGAACAAAATTTAATAGGTCCATTTGGAAAAAAAGGCCGGATGGAATTTGTGCCAGTAACTAACAATGTCACGGATAAAGGAATCAAATTAGGAACTTATGGATTTATTAAAAATCCCTGGGCATTTATAGTTGGAATTATCGACAATGAGAAAAACGCTATTTTAGAATTCGGGTTTGTTTTTCAAAAACTCGTTTTGTTTTTAACCGACCTAGGTCTAGGTACCTGCTGGATGGGTGGAACGTTCAACCGAAATTCATTCCAAAGGGAAATTGCCCTAGAACAAGGTGAATTCATTCCTTGTATTACTCCACTTGGTTATCCCAATAGTAAGCAACGAGTTGTCGATAAAGCGATACGAATCGTGGCTAAATCAAACAACAGAAAGCCGTGGAATCAGCTTTTTTATGATGAAAGCTTTGTTACTATTTTAACGAGGGAAAAGGCAGGTCAGCTGGAAATTCCAATCGAAATGGTGCGCATTGGACCTTCTGCATCCAATAAACAACCGTGGCGACTAGTGCTATCCTCTAATCGACAGCTTTGCCATTTTTACCTAGAGCATACACCAAATTATAGTACGAAATTAGGATATGATATGCAGCTATTGGACATTGGGATTGCCATGTGTCAATTTGAATTAGCATGTAAAGAACTACAATTAGATGGTCAATGGGTAGTTGAAGATCCAAAAATAGAACCCCCAAATGAACATTTCGAGTATCTAGTTAGTTGGAAAAATAACTAAAAAGGAAAAGGCCTATTTAAGCCTTTTCCTAAAAAAGTACGATAGGATTGTCATCCTCATCTCATCCCCATTTATAAAAAGAACGGGACAATAATCGGCGCAATAATTGCTGTAAAAACAGCCGCAAGTCCCATTGCTACCCCTGCGATTGCTCCTTGAAGTTCACCTTCAGTTGCTGCATGGGCAGTACCTTGACCGTGGGAAATCGTCCCGAGAGCTAGTCCCCTTGAAAGTGGGTGTGTAATGCTTGTTATATTCATCAACCATGGGCCTAGCATGGTACCAAGAATCCCTGTTGCCACCACGAATGCCGCAGTTAAGGAAGGGTCACCACCAAAAATTGCGGAAACCTCTACAGCTACTGGAACAGTTACTGACTTTACACTAGCAGAAGCTATCATTTCATTAGATAGGTTCAATAATTTTGACAAAATGACTGCTGAAATAATCGTTGACACCGTTCCGAAAACTATACCAAGTAACGCAGGGGCACTATGTTTTTTGATCGTATCTCGATTCTTATATAATGGGACAGCTAAAGCAACGGTTGCAGGTCCTAGTAAAAAGGTCATAATTTCCTTAGCGATTGTATATTCAGCAAAGTTGATGCCTAGTGAAAGTAGAAGGATGATGATTAATGTTGTACTAAAAAATACAGGTGTTGTTAACGGGGAAGGATACCACTTCCCGGCGACTTTTGAGAGCAAGTAGGCTCCAATTGTAATCGCAATACTAAGCAGCGTGACGAATACGACCATCTTCTGCACCACCCTTCTTTTTCACCAATTCTTGCGAAACAACTCCTGTTACATACATTCCAACCAAGATGCTACCAATGACAACAATTAGAAACGACAGTCCACTTTTTAAAAATAACGATCCGAAATTCATTAACCCAACTGCAATCGGAATAAAGAAAAAAGCTAGGTGTTTGATTAATAACGATGAGGCATCCTCAATCCAACTTAACTTAACAACACCTGTAATTAAAAGGGCGAATAACAAAAGCATTCCAATAACATTTCCAGGCAAGGGTAAATGAAAGGTTTTAACTAAAAAATACCCGAATTCATTTAAAAGCCAAAGAAATGATAATTGTATAACTACTATAATCATTTTTTTCATTTGAAAGCTCCTATGTTAATTCTTTTGAAGCTATTTTAGCATAATGTTAGTGTGGCGTAAAAATTTTCAGTCATGCAAAACTGATTTTTGGGTGTAAAATTTTCTTTGCCAAATACGTAAATGGTAACTTCACTTCGAATTTCAAAAAAAGTTTGATAAGGGTTTACCTTCACAATTTCTTGACATTTAGCTAACACCTTCTTGACATCTTTATTGTATGCTTGGCAGTATTGTTGTTACTAACAAGCCATAGAATAAAAAGAGGGTGCAAAAATGAAGAAGCTAATATTAAATATAAGAAAAATTCATCGTATTTTAACAATTCCTATTGTAATTTTAATGATATTGAAATTCACATTAAATAGTTCTGATTATGGAATAATTGTTACAAAAGTTGTATCAATTGGAATGATGTTTATGGCAGTTTCGGGACTGTTTATGTATCTTTATACAATGAAAATGAAGAAGAAAAAAGCATTAAAAACAGCATAAATCTCAATCGTAAGTGCAAAAAAGCAGTCAATATAGGTCAATCATTGTATTGCCTTATATGGCGATCGACTTTTTAGGTAAAAAAGTATCTAAAAACAATCTAAAGCACACATAATCTATTATCATTATGTGTGCTTTTCCTAGTTTAGTTTAAGAAGTAAACTACTTCTTTTTTAAGGGCATTTGTCAGCCACCCTCAATACAAGTCGCAGGAGAACTTCCTACAATATTATTCAAATCTTGAAGGAGTAAAGGTAACCGTTCGTTTTCAACCAATGTTTCTAAAGATTGTTTAGAAAGTGGTACTTTATACTTTTTAAAAATTTCGACACTACTTTCCCAAACATCAACAATTGCTTCTGGAGACATATTCGATTGTATGACCACTTTATCTCGCCTCTTTAGCTGTAGTTTATCATTTTTATACCGGAGAAACCTCAGAGTTAATATAACCCAGTAATCGACCTAGTACTTTATCCAATTTTGCATTGTTGGCAGAGTCTAGCCATTTTTCGGGTATGGTTACATAGTGACAATGACTGCCTTGTAGATAACTATAAATGATCTGTGCCTCATCAATATCATCTTGGTCTACTTCGGCGGCGGTCTTCACCTTACTTTTTTTAAAATTAGAAAAGATACCCAAGGCAATAGCCGCTTTAAGCCGCTCAACATCTAGGGACTCCATATTGTATTTTTCACTAAAAAGAACTCTATTCCCGTTGATAAGAAAGAATTTAATCGTGTGTTCATCTAAGGATTCGATGATGGCAATATTTTTAGTTTCTTGGGTGAATTCAATTACCTTTTCTCTATTAATAAGAAAATTTATTGATTCAACATAGTCTCTATATTTTGCCGCCTTCTCAAAATCACATTTCTCGGCAGCTTCCAACATGGTTTGC
>CALCRD010000031.1 GCA_937894355.1 uncultured Bacillus sp. | reverse complement strand
GACAAGCGAGTTTCAATCCACGCACCCGTGAGGGGTGCGACTTGCGTTACAAGGCCCAGTTTGGCAGGGATGCACTGTTTCAATCCACGCACCCGTGAGGGGTGCGACAGTCATTAATAAACATGAGATTTAAAGGACTCTACTTTTGTAGTTTCCGCGAAACTCAATTTATTCTTCAATATTGCATATAAGAAAGATAATCAGGCAATCCTGGTTCCTGATTCCTCGCTATCGCGAATCTCCCATAGTTTATCCAACCATTACAGGTTCGCGCTATAAAACCAATGTTCCCTCAGGATCGTAAGTTGCTTTTGCACCTACATGCTCTACTCGCCTTTTCCAGTTCGAACCTAATAGATAGTAACGAAGGCTATCCTGATTGGTATCTATTATCTTCTCCAGATCGCTTTTCAACCTAACAAACTGGGCAGGATCGACCAAACATTCAAATACTGAATTTTGGACCCGTTGACCGTAATCCACACATTTTTTAGCCACTTTTCTTAATCTTTTTTGTCCTGCCTTATCAGTTGTGCTTACATCGTACGTGATTAAAACCATCATGAGTACCACTCTCCTTATTTCCAAATGAAGGCTGGATATGCATCCAAATCTCCACGTATGAATCGGGCAAGAAGTAATGCTTGTACATATGGCAGTAATCCTATAGGTATTTTCTCTTCCAAGTACGGATGAATAATTTCTTCCTGTTTTCTTTTTTGCCAGATAGTTAATAGTTCCTTCCTTGCATTAGATGTAAGATATACTGCTCCATTTTCATTTTTGACAAAATCAGTATTACTAATTTGCTTACGATTAATTACGGACAGAACCATTCTATCTCCTAGATATGGGCGCAGTTCTTCCATCAAATCCAAAGCAAGGCTGGGACGGCCAGGTCGGTCTCTATGTAAGAAGCCAACGGCAGGATCCAAGCCCACGGTTTCTAATGCAGCTCGACACTCATGTACCAAAAGCGTATAAAAGAGGGAAAGCAGGGCGTTAAAATTATCTAACGGAGGTCGGCGATTCCTGCTTTTCATAAAGAAGTCCTGCTTTTGCTCCAAAATCAAGTGGTCAAGCTCTGAGAAATATCTTTGTGCAGCATCTCCTTCCAATCCACGCAGGTCATCCAAGCTTTGACTTTCAAATACCTTTCTGGCTGTGCCTGCAAGTAATGCGATACTTCTTTCAATATCAGCCCCTACTTTATCGAGATGATCACGGCGTCCTCGTTGTAATACTGCCCTGCAGTTCAATATTTTTGCACTAATAAAATACTTTGCCACTGCAGGTGTATAATTCTCAGCATCAGCCAAACGATATTGCCGGCGACGCAACAAAACGTTTCCGCTTTGTGGGCCTTCAACCCGTGCTAAAAACTTCCCATGCTCGGTTAAAAAGCTGACTGTTATGCCACGTTCGGCACATAGACCTAATAATGAGGGACTAGCTCCCGGATAACCGAAATAAACAATGGCTTCTATGTTATGAACCGGTACACGGAAAATGATCTCTTCATCCCGGCGAATCAGAATATTTTCTCCTTCACGAGCAAGATAAGAGTCTGGTGTGGTCACATAGAGAGTATTCAATAATTTGCGCAAGTACTCACCTCACTTTTATTATGTATCAGTATCTAATATTTCGCTCCAGTACGCTTTTACGCTACGTTTCGCACGAATCCGGGGCAGACACACATTTTCCATTGAGCAGTTTTTACAGACGCTAAGCTTCATATCCGGGAGTGGTGTAATTCCTTCCCGGTAAAGCCGATGCATATGTTCTGATAAGTTGCAGACATGCTCTCGAAGTTCCTGTCCTAGCTTTACAACCTCTCTTCTGCGTGTTTCCGCATAAAACAAATACGCCTCTTGAATGTTGCAACCAAGCATTTCTTCCAAACATAGAGCCTGGGCACACAATTGCAGCCGATCATAATCTCCCTTTTTGGACTTTCCCCTTTTGTACTCTACCGGACGCGGCAGATATAGTCCCTCTTTCTTTGGTAAACGAATACCCTTGTCGTCAGACTGCGGAATAAATTCGACTACATCAGCTTCCCCGTATAATCCAAGTGTAAATGACCGCAATGGCATACTGCGCACAACAAAAACACCCGGTTTATGGGCCTTATAATCTGGATCATGCACACGCTCATGTATTACTCTGCCTTCAGCTGTTCGGACATTTTCGTTCCATTGTTGTTCAATATGGATCAATGCCCACTGGCGTTCGCAAAAGGCAATATGCTGCAAACCGGAAATGGCTAAGAGTTCGTCTTCCTGATATCTGTTAGAGTAATTCACTCACGGTTACCCCCTGAGGCACTGCCTCACTATCTAAAGTTATTTTATAATCTTTAAAGGCTCTTGCTGGAGTTGTTACATCAATTCTGTTAGCAGTTATACAATCAAAAAGTCGGTTTGCAGGTACATTACCCAACTTGCTATCATGCTTAAAAACAAAGAGCTTCCGACTGGACATCTTACCTCGAGCAGCTGAGCGATCATGATCAAACATATTGATCAACGCTTCCCAAAGCAAATTCAAATCCTCTTCGGAAAATCCGGTTTGTTGCGCTAGAGGTCCAGATATAAAACCTTCCATCCGATAGAGAGCATAATTAACTATATGTTTTCTCCCCATGGCGCGCTCTTTTTCAAGATCCTTCTCATTAGTAACTGCCATACGAGTTATAGTAATCTCCTGTGGTACTATCGGATCTATGCTACGGGAAAATGTTAACTGTACCGGCCCTCTTACCTGACCACAGTTTACTTCGGTTGACATAACTGCTCCGAAAGTACGAATATCAAAAAAATTATCACACATAAATTTTTTGAGTTTTGCGTCAGTTATTTCGCTGGCTTTCAACTTAACTTTTGGATCAAGTCCTTTTGCGACATAAGCTTTAGCATGTTGCTGGTTTAATACTGCCCCTTCCTGGACGTATATCTCATAACCGGCTTGACCTTCACGGGCAAGAGCTACATAATTACGAATCTTTCGTTTAAGGCAAACATCGCTAACCAGGCCAAAACTTGTTTCCGGGTCAATACGAGGCATGTTGCCAGCATCTGGGTCACCATTCGGATTTCCATTCTCCACATCATAGAAAAGTACAAATTCGTACCGATTTTCAATAGCTGTTGACATTATAGTTTTCCTCCCTTACGCTTCTTTTTTTGAGTAAAATGCTTGTCTTTGCTGATAGTAACCAAGCATAAAAAAACCTTGATCATCCAGATTTAGATGTTTCGGGAAACCTGCCGTTCCATCAATTAGATTCAAAACTTCCTGTATCTGCCGGTCAATAGCATATCCATATTCAGCCTTGCTAATATGATGCTGCGACAATCTTAATAGTATGGGAAACACCGAAGCAGGTGTTGCCGATGCTGACCCAAAATAACGATCCCGAATAGTTGAATTCAGATTGCCGCCTGATGCTTGTTCCTGGGCTCTTTCCAGCAGAGCAAATAATCGCCCTAAAATATAACCCTGATTGGATGATTCTTCGTTAAGACTCATAGTAAGCATCTTCTCCTTTTCCTTTTGTCCATAAATTCTTGCCTGGCGCATCAGACAAGCCTTTATTATGCCTGCCCTAATAGGATTAATATGGTTTATTGGTTTTCCTGTTTTATCCTTTTTAGATTGATCCGCTCGTATGCGGGATAGTATTGCCGTATAAAGACTTCTTGGATAAGGTCCTCCACTTAGTACTGCTCGCATTAATGCTCCAGAAAGTATGCTGGGAATATTTTCACTTTTCCCCAGAGTAGCTATTTCTTTTAAAATACGCCAAATAGCCGGAAATGGATGCCGATAATCTTTGGGCAGAATAATTGACATATCTCCATAGTGACGCCCCACATTTTCCATCAGCAATCCAAACTCACCCTCGTAGTAATAGCGAATAGAAATTCTAGCTGCATTAGGTGATAAACCTAGTATACAAAAGTGAGTCTTTTCATCAATTTCACTATTCGCTGGTTTTTTTCCATCACGCAACTGTAAAAGTATATCCCGTATTTTTTGAGTATCGGAATAATACATAGAGTTTTCTGATTTGGCATCCTCTTCGGGTGGATCAAAAAATGCGGCTATTAAATTCTCCTCTTCTTCTCGATCAGCCCAAAATACTGTAGTGGCATCTCCAATTTGCAATCTGTTTCTTTTACTGGCAAGCAGATAGTTTAATGCTGTAGTATAAGCAAAAGTGGCATTAACCGAAACTGGTGCATTATAACTTTGTTTTTTATTATATGAAATATAAGCATCATCATTAAATGAAACAATTGAAGCCCCTGATGATTGTGCTCCTGATACTCCTTTTATCGAAGGATGCAAAAGAGCTATGGGTGAGGTCTCGCCAGTAACCAGACATTGACTTACATATGCTTTTCCAAGCTGTTGTTCTTTATAAGAAGCCCAGGCCTTTTTAACTTTAGGCCTATCATGTATATAACCATTAGTTCCATCTAACTTAAAAACTATATTGCCACCTTCAAGTAAGGGTTCAAGCATATCCTGAATAACCTGTTCATCAGCTTTTCCTGATTCTCTGAACTCCAGGAATTTCATAATTGCATTTGCCCCTTCATCCTCTACCCTTTCGAAAACCCGTCTGTGCAAATCTCGAAAAGAGGTATGAGAGTCTATTGTTCTTTTTGGTTTGCCTTTATTGTCCAACCCCAAGACATAAGCACTGTTATCACATAAGAAATTGGGATTGATCCCAGAGGTCTTCTTCACCTGTTCGGGGACCAGCATATCTAGTGCTATTTTTTTCTGACCCTTAGTTTCATACAAGGGAAGAATATCTAAAAGTTCACCTGAAGCCGATAAATTAAAAGCAAAGTAAACCTTGGCACTACAATAACCACTAGGTGCAACACCTGATTCAGAATCATTACTTAATCTTTCATAATAATCATGTAGAGACTGTATTATCACTGAATCCCCTCCCTATTCATAGCAGGGATCTCTATAACTCCGTACCGCATAATAGCTCGAAAGAATTTGGATGTCATATTATCATTAAAATCTATGTCATGTAATATCCAGCCCAAATCTTTCTCCTCATCATTTGCGTAATACGATAGAGGTGTCTCATTGTTTTCCAACAGCTGAAATTTAACAGGAAATTCGCGGCAGCCAAAATAAGGTCGATGGAAACACTGGCCCTGTCTGGCACGGCGTAAAAATATGTTGTAGTGCTTTTCTGCACTATCCTCCAAACCAGCTTTGTCTGTCAATTCGAAATGTGCGTCTATAACATAAGCAACATCCCGCAGCATCATAGTTGCACGTTGCTGGCGGTCATCCTCAATAGTCTGACCCAGTAAAACTTCCGCCCCGTTAATTGCCCTCTTAACTGTATTTGCTGAAATGCGCCCACTTATTTCATTGCGTCTGAAATTGTCAAAACGGATCTTGTTTAGTACTGAAATTCTATCGATTACCCAACGCATAGCTGGTTTCCAATGAATAGCATCTAATATACCCCGTGCTGCAGAAGGTGTCATGACATCATAGCTCACCCTTTCCACTTTCATTTCTGGCCGAGTAAAACAAGCATAATCCCCCCAAACCTTTAATCTTATTCCGTATCCCATTTTCTCACCTCACCGTTTAGTTAATTTTAAAAAACGAACACTCTGCTATCAGCTTTGTTCACAGGTAAAACGCCTAAGTTTTCGTCATACATTTGTTCATCTTCAAGAACATTAAAAAGCCCTGCAACTTTACGTATCATCCCAGCCTTTTCATAATCCGCCGCATCCCAGGGCATAATGCTTACGGTATACTTTTGCAGTTTTCTGGCAAATGCTCCGGGTGTTTCACTATATTCAGCTTTCTTCATCAATTGTCTGCAACCATCTTCCCGACAAGCAATTACTATAGGTGTAGTGAAATCTTCAATAAATTTAAATTCTTGAGCTATTTCCCTGAATGGGAAACGTAATTGTTTTGAACTCTGTTCAATTTTTTTAAGAATCATGTGCTTGTCCAGGAGTTCCCCCTCCAGGTCGAACCGTAATCCAAAGAAATGCTTAATCGCCTGCGGTGACAAAGGATCATCATGTTCCCTTAGAATCTTTTCGCCTAAATTGGCCATACGAAGGAACCATCCATCAGGAACTCCTTGCTCCGGTCGGAAAGCCCATACCTCCCCTCCTTTTCTTTTTCCTTCCCGATTGCAACGTCCGGCAGCCTGGGCAATAGAGTCAATGCCGGCTATAGCTCTATACACTGCAGGAAAATCAATATCAACACCAGCTTCAATAAGCTGAGTAGAAACTACTCTGCAAATCTCCCCTCTCTGCAAGCGTTTTCGGATTTCTTCAATTTTTTGGCTTCGATGCACTGGAGACATAGATGCACTTAAGTGATAATTGCCTTCTGAATACGGCATAAGTTCATATAACTTTTTGGCATGTTTGCGCGTGTTAACGATACAAAGTACCTGATTGTATGCCATAAGACGTTCAATTAATTCTGAATCAGTTAACTTTCCTGCATCCTTGACTCGCACTCTATGGCTAAGCGCTGTGTACAACCTTTCTGTGTCAGGAATAATCTCTACTGGTTTTATATTCTTACTCCATAAATCATCCAGATAAGGTTGAGTAGCGGTACAAAAAACCACGCTGGCACCATAACGTTCTATAATTTCTTCCAATATAGCCAAACAGGGTAATAGCAGCTGATCAGGTAACGTTTGAGCCTCATCCAAAATAATTACACTGTTGGCTATATTATGTAATTTACGGCAAGAGGAAGATTTATTCGACATGAGAGACTCAAAGAACTGCACATTAGTAGTAACTATTACGGGGGCATCCCAATTTTCCGCAGCCAAGCGCAAGCTGTAATTCAAATCATTTTCATCATCGGTAAAATCAAAGTTACTATGATGTTCCAGCACTGCATCATTTCCTAACGCTTTTCGGAATACTGCAGCATTTTGTTCAATAATACTGGTAAATGGTACAGCGTATATAACTCGTTTCATGCCATGTTTATGAGCGTGCTTTAATGCAAATTCAAGTGATGAAAGGGTTTTTCCACCACCTGTTGGAACATTTAACGTAAACAGTCCCTTATCGTTTTCCGCTCTAAGTTGACAACAATTTCTCACATGAGCACGTTCATGATTAACCATCGTATCTTCTGAATCGGCTATAATGCCTTCGACATATTTGTTGAGCCTTTCCTCTAAAACATTTATAGTGGGGAACTTACTGCGGTTTAATGCTTTTTCTCTTGCATAAAACCTCTCTGTATCCAGAAAATCAGCATCTACCAGACAGGAATAAATCATACGGATAAAAAAAGACAAAGCAAAACCCCGTTTATTGGGTTTGCCTAAATTTAAGTGCGGTACCTTTGGTTCCAGGTATATTTCATCAAAAAAGCTGTCAAAAGGCGAAAGCCGTTTACACATTCTTCCCCAGAGGCTGCTGTCATTAGCTTCACTTCCACCATCAGGCAAGCCGCCATGATGTCCGACAATAGCATATCCTAATAAATATCCATACTCACGGAAATACTCTTTAGCAATTTGTGCCCCAGCAGTTGAATGGTCTACTTTGATATTGCTTCCCTTAAGCCTAGCTTGAAAATCAAGGGAATATTTACCTGCATCATGCAATAAGCCAATAATCTCACCCCATTCTCTGGCACCAAAAACTTCGGCAAATTCCCCCGCCAGTTTCGAAACATTATTTAGGTGTTCATTTAATAATTGCCATTTTTCAAAGTCATTATCGAGCGAATGAGCATAAAACATTTATCCACCTCTAATAATTAAAATTTTTGAAGATTCTATTTGTTTTTGTATTATTTCTACAAATTCCATCATTTTCCCTTTCCTGAATTTAAATTATACGGATAGTCGTGACAACAGCGTGTCATTTGTAAAAAATCTAAAAAACAAAGTAGGATGTCTTTCGTTTCATCAACAAACAAACATCCTACTGGTCTAATCCAAAAAAAATCGCTCCGGGGGATATACCCAGGAGCGTTTATCTATCCTATTTACTCTATCGTAAATTCCCAGCAGCAATGCCATTCAGGGGGTACTTCGTCCGG
>CALCRD010000030.1 GCA_937894355.1 uncultured Bacillus sp. | reverse complement strand
ATGGAAACGACTTTACCTGCAAATCCCATTAAATCTTTCCCGGCAGCTTTCCCCTCAGGAGAAGTGAGGGCTTCCTGTAACGCCTGCTTATTGTCAAAATACATTTCAGCAATTAAATAAAAGGGGCTTTCACCAGCGGGGGTTCCATAAATTTTGTTCACTTCTAGCTTTCTAAGTCCTGGCATTTTGCTAGCAAGTGGAGCATGTATTTCTTGATAATGTTGATCAAAGGTTTCTATATTCTCCGGCTTTTTATAAATTGCAACTAACTTAACCATTCCTATCTTCCTCCCTATAAATGTTATGAAAAATTTATATGACGTTTTTTTTACGATATTTCTATAATTAGTATATTATTAATGTTGTTTTTCCGTCAATATATTTTTTATTTTCTGATAATTTTTTATAAATTATTTTATAGATGAGCTATTAGATGTTAAGTATAGGCTGTATTATCTAATAATTTTTATTAGATAACTTCGCTGGCGCCAAGCCTTTATGCGCAGGCAACCGCCTTAGTTGCGCTTATGTGGAAAAGAATTTTATGAATTTTTTTCCACTAAAAATAGAAGTACCCTATAGAGTAGACACTATCAAAAAGGTCTACTCTATAGGGTTTTATCTTTTACTTCATATTAACTACCTTAAGCGTGTTACCTTCGAATATTTTCAACTGAAATAACCATGTCACTTTTAGGATAGGTTTTACAAGCCAGGCTGTAGTTATTTTCTCTTTCTTCATCTGGCAATGTTTTTTTTGAACAGATTCCTCGTTGGTATCGACCATCGATTACTTTGATTTTACAGATACCGCAGCCTCCACTTCGGCATGCCACGCTAAAAGGAACCCGGGCGAGAATGGCCTGACCTAACAAATCCTGTTCTTCCCTACACTCATATATAGCGCTCTCGTAATTTTTTACCGTAATTTTATACTTTGCCATACTAAACAGTCCCATTAACAATTGCTTCTGGTTGTTTCCGGTAATGATATAACATGGCTGTATCAAAATTATCCTCTGTCCAGGTAATCGTTGGGAAATCAGGATACGTAATGTACCCATGTGAGAAGGCTTCGTTGCAATTTCCGTTTGGATCAAAGAAATAGGTTGTTAACCCCCTTGTAATCCCATGACGCTGGGGTGTAAGAGCCGACGGTACATTATTTTTTGTCGTGATATCGGCTGCCCTTAAAACCTGCTCCCATGAGTCAACGTAAAATCCCACGTGATTAAACATATTATTAGGGCCTTTCACAAAGGCTATATCATGGGGCTTTCCTCCGTTTTTAGCAAACAAGAAACTCGCAAGTTCCAATTCCCCATTCTCACCCGCTACAATTTTCTCACTTTGTCCAAAATTAAGAACATCAGTAAAAAAGCGCGTTGCATGATTAACGTCTTCACCTGTAATCGCAATATGATCGAGACGATGAGGGGCAATTCCACTAAGATTATCCGGCCATGGATCCGGGTTTAGAACCCCCACTTTTGTTCCAACTCGTTCAATATCGTAATATAACTCACATTGGTGACCCGTTGGCAGCTCAAAACGGATGTACTCACCTTCACCTAGTCTTTCCCCTTTGGAAACCCTCTTTGTTGGTAAACCAAACTGCTCCACTCTTTTTTCTAAACTAGCCAGTTCATCATTATTTGCAACCTTCAAACCAAATGACGCAAGCCCAGGTGCATCAGCTGCTGTTAAGATTAAACTGTGATGATCATATTCATCCCACGCTTTAAAATAGGCTTGATTTTTACTTCTTCCAACGATTTCTAACCCCAAGACATTGGTGTAAAAATCAATCGACCGATCCATATCCATGACTCTTAACTCAACTCTTCCAATTCTCATTACCATCCGTAACACTTCCTTGTTTCATGATTTTGGTTAAGTATTAAAGGCTCCTCTTATCCCAGTGCGTTTCCCTCAAAGCCAAATAGGTCTTTTCCATAGGCTTCAATTGCATCCTCATATAACGAAGTCATATGTGTACCAATGGTAATTAAATCTCTAGTGATCATTTCAAAGGGGCTTCCTTTTAGAATAGATGTAGCACCCATAGCTAATGTGGCTTTTACTGCAATATCAATACAATTTTGAATA
This sequence comes from uncultured Bacillus sp., assembly GCA_937894355.1. Classification (GTDB taxonomy): domain Bacteria; phylum Bacillota; class Bacilli; order Bacillales; family Cytobacillaceae; genus Bacillus_BU. The sequence goes on along the minus strand of CALCRD010000030.1, from coordinate 5,993 downwards.
ATAGTGGCCCGCATGGCGTGATATTCACTTGGATGATATTGTCCATTGTCTTTTTCTAGCATAGTAATATATTCTTTCAATAATCCAACCGAAGCCTTTTGCTTTAATGTCAACTCAGCTAATACACGCTGAGCTTTCGCCGACTCACCCTCATGTTGTCCAAAAATACGAATTCTTTTACTTGTTCGTTCCTTATACTCATCTAATACTCTTTCTGCGGCACCGATCGCCATTGCCCCAAATCCAAAAAAGAATGCTGAAAAGAATGGTACATGATAATATAAATACCCTTCATCAACTTCATACTTGTCAGGCTTTCGATTTTCCATTACTTTTGTGAAGTTTATGACCATATCCTCTGGAATAAAAAGATCTTCAGCAATAACTGTATTACTGCCAGATCCTCTTAAACCCAAGGAATCCCAATTGTTAATGACAGTAAACTCTGAAATCTCCGCAGCCAATAATAAATGGTGCGGTATTTCTTCTCCTTCAAAATGATACATTGCACCTACACTGATCCAGGTTGCGCTATTGACACCGCTTACATAATTCCACTGACCATTTAAGCGATATCCACCTTCACAAGGTTCCACTTTCCCAACAGGTGCAAAAATATCTGCAATTAGCCCCCCACTATTATAAATTTCATCCATTCGATGCTTAGGCATAAAGGCTACCCAACTGTTATGAAGTGAATAGAAATAAGTTAACCATGCTGCTGATAAGTTATAGTAGCCTACGGTTTTAACCATTTCTGCGAATGTTGTAAAATCAATTTGTGGATGGCCGTAATCTTTCGGTATGATTAATCTATGAATTCCTTCTTCAACAATCGCATCAATCACATTTTGTGAAAGAGTACGATTTTCATCAGCCTGTAAAGCCTCCTTTTCTCCTATTTGCCCAATTCTTTTAGCGCTTTCCATTAAATTCGTGTAAATTTCTTTTTCCCGTAATTTAACAGTCATACTACAACACCCTCTCTCAATTTGTTTTAAAGAAAACTTGGCTTATCCGCGGAAAAACTGTTCAGTCAATTCAACAAATCTACTATGCTTTTCAATTTGCGCCCAATGACCACATTGCTTCAGTAATACAAGCTCTGCATTTGGAAGATGCTCCAATAAAGCTAAACTGCTTTCCTTTGGTACAAATTGGTCCTCATAACCATGGATTAATAATACTTGTTGCTTAATGCGTCGTAAGGCACTTGTGGGGATCGCCATTTCAAAAGGGGTGGCCCCAAATAATTTGGGATATAACTCCCTAATTTCAGGCCTCATGATATTCTCATATCTTGAAGTGATAATTTTTTCTAAATCATCTCCAAGCACGGATTCATCATATACAAACCAAGTAATCAAATTTCTGAATGCCTGAATTGTAGGATCTTTAAAGAAATTTACCATCCTGAAGATTTCAGGCTGTGGTCCACCATTATGTAATCCTCCGCCACTACCCATTAACAATAAGCGGTTAAATCGGCTGGAATCATACAATACGGCGTTTAAAGAGACAATACCACCCATGGAATTCCCGACTAAATTCGCTTTATCTATCCCTTTATAATCCATCAGTTCCAAGACTTGCTGAACCCGAGCTGTTGTCCACTGCCAAAAGGTCATATCTGTATTTTCAGGTATATCCGTTTGACCGAATCCGACCATATCCGGTGCGATCACATGGAATTTCTCAGCTAGTACTTCTAATGCTTTACTCCAATTTGATTCTGCATTTGCTCCAGGTCCAGAACCATGTAAAAAGATAATCGTGTCCTTGTTGGATTCGCCTCCTTCACAATAAGAGCTCGTAAATTTACCCGTATTAACTTTCTTGATTGTGTACTTTGCCATTTTTATTACCTCCTTTTCCTAAGGTAATCATAATTAAAAACTTGAAAACTTTTAATATTAAAAGTTATTGATTATTCTGAAAATTACCGTAGAATTTATTGTAACTACTCTATTAATTTCTTTGAAAATATTAAGAACTAGGAGGTTGATTCATACCATGAAAAGTACGGCTGACCTCACATCAATTAATCCTTCAGATTTAGTCATTACAACCCAATCCTTTGCACTTTTACGAAAGGAATTATTTAAAAACATCGGACAGAAAAAAGCAAAAGGGTTTCTCTTGCGTTTCGGGAAAGAATTAGGAAGCAATAAAGCAAAAGAATTAATGAAAAAAAACTATTCCATTGAGGAATTAGTAAAATTGTCAATTCGAGTTCATGTAAAACTTGGACATGTTTCAGCAGTAGAAACTAACAACCTTCCAGAAAAATTGGAACAAGACCTCAAAAATAAGTTGTCAATTATAACGGGGAAGTGGATGGATTCTTTTGAAGTCGATGCCCATTTAGAACACCATGGCATCACCGATGAATGCGCTTGTTATACTTTGAGCGGTTTTGCAAGCGGTTATTTATCTACTATTTTTAATGACGATATTTTTGTGAAGGAACATGCCGATCTAAAGGAGATGCAGATTGTTCTTATCACATTAATACAAAAGAATATTGGCAAAAGAATTCAAATGAAGATCTGCCCATTTATGATGATCAAACCATTCTAAACGAATTAGAAGATACATACGATCAATTGTTATTCCAACGAAATCATTTAAATAAAATAGCTAATTTCCATCGTGAGTTGACCGAAAGCATAATTATGAATAATAGCATTGAAAATGTAGTGAAAAAGGCCTATGAGATTCTAAATATCCCCATCGTAATTGAAGACTTGCATGGAAATGTCATTGCTCTAAAGGGGATCGATGTTAACAATTATAAAAAAATCATTTTAAAAAACAAAAACAGAAAAAAATTAATATATACGACTACCTATGAGAAAATTGAACAAATTCAGTTGTTAACCACTCCTATCTTTTTACAAAATAAAGTATTTTCCTTTTGTTCTTTTATTTATATTGCACCAAAAACAACAGATGAGCATGATGACCTCTTTTTGGAAAGATTATCCCTGGTAGTAGCTTTATGTTTTCTAAATGAAAAGGTTAGTTTTGAAACCAGTGAACGATTAAAAATCTCAGTATTAGATCGATTAGTAAACAAACAATATAATTCAATCACCGAAATTTCTTCACAATTAAAATACATTACTCCAAACGCCGTCGGGTCTTTTGTTACCCTTTCTCTTACATGCCGCCGTAAAGATAACAACCAATCCTCAATTGATTTATATGACCAGCTATTGCAATTGTCAAAAACATTAAAAATGCATTACCTGGAGGGGTTAGTAAGCCAACATAAAGATCAAATCGTCATACTACTATGTTCTATTGAGGCTCCTTTTCTTATAAAAAAAATCAACAAAGTATTATCTCATATGGAAAAAACAAATAAGAATCTTATATATAAAATAGGGATTAGTACTATATTTAATGATTTAGGTGATTTCCAACAGTCTTTGAAACAAGCAGAACAGGCTGTTCGGTTACCACGTCATCAAAAAATCATCCGTTTTGAGGAATTAGGGCTACTAGGGCCAATGCTGAAAGACATCAATGTTGAAAATTTAAAAGAAATTGCCAACAAGGAATTAGGTACATTACTCGATCATAATAATAAAAGTAAGGAACTCCTTCAAACCCTATATGCTTACTTGGGAAATAATGGAAAGCTGGAAAAAACAATGCAGGAATTATCATTATCAATCGGTGGGATTCAATATCGTATACGTAAAATTGAAGACATTATTCAGAAAGATTTAAAAGTCTTTTCTACTGCTTCTTATTTACTCATGTTAATTGAGTCACTGATATTAGTTGGAGAGATAAAAATAGACATTTCCCAATGACTCAATAAGGATTTAACAAAAAGTAATCATTAATTGCCTGAGCTATTTTTAAGACAATTTGATCCTGTGTCTCCTCCTTTAATAACATGTTCAAATCTTGAGGATTGCTTATATAACCCATTTCTACAATGATGGAAGGCATTTTAAGGGTTTTCATTAAAAAGTAAGGGGTTCCCTTCATTGGTTTGTTTTTCGTACCGTACAGTTCATTCAAGTGATGTTGCATAAATTGTGCAACTGTAAAACTGGCATGGCTGGGTTGATAAATCACCATGGGTCCCCTTACATTTGCATTTTTTGACCAATTCACATGAAGGCTGATAAACAGTTTCGGCTTTAAGGTCTCTGCAATTAACTTCCTTTGATTTAAGTCCCTTTTATGTCTGCTTAAATGTTGAAAAAGGCTGTCATCACTTAGGGCATAGTCATGGAGTCTGGTTACTCCCACATGATAGGATTGCTTGTGCAGTAGTTTATACAGTTTTGCGCCGATGGCTAAATTGATATCTTTTTCTAGAATTTCTCCCGAAGAAGTTCCCCCATCGATTCCACCATGACCTACATCAATGATGATATCCACAGGTTGCGGGACGATTTGGGCGTGTACTGGTTGAGAAATAAACAAACAAAGGATAATTGCACTAAAAATAAGGGGAATTTTAAATAGGTAATTCAAGATTCATCCCATCCCGTTACTGAATTTGCAAATACCTAATTATATATTCCCTAAAATAGGCTCATCATACATCAAGTGTTATGAATAAAAAAAGTGTGACCCAAAAGAATATCCTTTTGGCTCACACTTTTTTTTCATTAATTAAGCTTCGTTAGCTACAGGTTCGATCACAACTTGTTTGCGATCACGACCAAGACGTTTGAAACGAACGATTCCGTCTGCTAATGCAAACAAAGTGTCGTCTCCGCCACGGCCTACGTTAGCACCAGGATAAACTTTAGTCCCACGTTGGCGGTATAAAATGTTTCCTGCTTTTACGAATTGTCCGTCAGCACGTTTAGCGCCAAGACGTTTTGAAATGGAGTCACGACCGTTCTTGGTACTACCTACCCCTTTTTTCGATGCGAAAAACTGAAGATCCATTTTTAACATTGAGATCCACCTCCTCAATTTATTTTTCCGTTAATTTTACAAAAGAGCTATGCTCTTTTTGAATTTCCTTTAAGGAAACAATCATCGCTTCTAATAAAAGCTGGATTTGCTCCTGCTTTTTAGCAGGGTAATCCGATGGGATCCAACAAGTTAAATCGCCGCTTTTCCCCTGACGCACAGGCAGTTCGATTCCTACAAGAACCTCAATAGAATTATAAATTCCTATGGAAATTGCAGAAACAGCTGCACAGACAATGTCTTCTCCGTGGTCAGCATAACAGGCGTGTCCTGTTATGGAAAATTCAGCAACAGAACCATCAGGATTCCGCTTAATTTTAATACGAATCATGGAATTAAGCCTGGATGGATTCTACAACCACTTTCGTGTATGGTTGACGATGTCCATGTTTACGGCGGTTGTTTTTCTTCGCTTTGTATTTAAACACGATGATTTTTTTAGCTTTCCCGTGTTTTTCAACTTTAGCGGTAACTGTCGCACCTTCAACAACAGGAGCGCCTACTTTCACACCGTTTTCGTCTTTTACAAGAAGAACGCGGTCAAAAGTAACGGTTTCGCCTTGTTCTTGGGGAAGTTTCTCGATGTAGAGTTCGCTTCCTTGTTCAACTTTGTATTGTTTGCCACCAGTTTCAATAATTGCGTACATTGCTGCACCTCCTTAATATTATACTAAGACTCGCCGATTGCAGGTGTGACGCAGGGTCAACTTATTACCTGTTCCGTGCGGTTGTAGTCTGTCTGAGGTGTCAGACACACTAATCAACAAATAACAGAATATCACATTGGCCATGAGAAATCAACTAAATTCCGGGTTAACTCGTCTTTCTGCCTCTTCTATCTTTCCGATAAAAGCAATATGATACTGATCTTCTCTTAAGTCTGGACGTTCTATGAATTTCAACAAAAGTTGAAGTTCCTCATTTAACCGTGAACTCATAGTACATTCATTACCTTCTATGTAGGAAATAGTGACTGGATTCATTTCTACTACAATAGCTTCAGGCTCTGCTGTCCTTGCATATTCCCTTAATTCCCTTTCCAA
>CALCRD010000029.1 GCA_937894355.1 uncultured Bacillus sp. | reverse complement strand
AATATAGTACCTGTCCCATGTGCTTCAATATAGCCTACCGTTTCGGGATCGATTTCTGCTCGTTTATAAGCTTCCCTTATTACCTCCGCCTGCCCATCTACACTTGGCGCAGTAAAACCTGCCTTTTGACTGCCATCATTATTGATAGCAGAGCCTTTAATAACTGCATAAATATGATCTCCCGCTTCAAGTGCCTCATCTAGTCTCTTTAATACAACAATCCCCATTCCATTTGAAAATATTGTACCGCTAGCTTCCGCATCAAATGGACGACAGTGTCCATCAGATGAAAACATCATCCCATCTTGATACATATAACCACCATCATTTGGAAGTTCAACAGTAACACCACCAGCAATGGCTATATCACATTCTCCTAACATCAGTGATTGACATGCTAGATGTGTTGTCACGAGGGTCGTTGAGCATCCAGTAAGGGATGAGAACACAGGCCCTTTAATATTAAATTTGTAAGCTAACCTTGTTGCGAGGAAATGATTCGTACTCATAGTAAATGCTTGATACATATCGCTGTAATTGTCATTATTGCCCAACGCTTCGTTATACCATTGGAAATCATCTGAACCACCGATGAAGATACCCATCTTATCTTCTGTCGATTCTGGATAATATCCCGCATCCTCCAATGCCTCCCATGTTCCTTTGTACAAAAGCCTTAACTGCGGCGACATAAGATTTACTTCGCTCGGTGTATATTCGAAAAATTCTGAATCAAAATATTCAATGTCTTCTACACGACCTTTAGCCTTTACATAATTACTGTTATGAATCATGTCTTCACTAATGCCAAGGTTACGAAGTTCGTCATCATTATAAAAATGAATACTCTCTTTTTCATGTTTCAAGTTATGCCAAAAATCTTTAATATTATCGGCACCTGGAACGTCAATTGCCATTCCAATGATGGCAATATCAGAATAGACTGATTTTTTCTTTCTCTTGAAAAAATTCTTTCTGTCCTGAATTTCTACCTTTTCGTTTTTCATCATGTGCTCAGATAATAGACGTATCGTTGGGAATTGATATAAAACAGTAATAGAAAATTCCATATCAAGTACTTGCTTTAATTTGCTATGTACTAGAATCGCAGCCATGGAATGCCCACCGATTTCAAAGAAATTATCTTCTATTCCTACATGATCAATTTCTAATACCTCTTTCCAAGTTTGAGCAATAATTGTCTCTAATTCAGATTCTGGTACCTGATTAATTTTAGTAGTGTGATGATTATAGGTAGTATCTGCAATAAGTATTTTTCGGTCTATTTTCCCACTACTATTAATCGGCAGTTTCTCCATATGAACAAAGAATGCTGGGATCATATAGTCAGGTACATAATGACTTAAAAATGCTCTTAAATCAGCTACAGGCACTTGTTGTGGAGCAACATAATAAGCGCACAGTACAGGTAAATGGCTGGAAGATTGCTTCGTAACTACTACAGCTTCTAAAATGCCAGCAAACTGAACCATTGCATTTTCAATTTCCCCCAGTTCAATCCGTAATCCGCTAATTTTAACTTGGTGATCCATTCTCCCCATAAATTCGATATTGCCGTCAGGAAGCCATCTCGCCAAATCACCTGTTTTATACATCTTCTTAAACCAAACGGGATCTTTTCTTTCATCGTAGAATGGATTTTCACAAAATTTTTCATTTGTAAGTTCTTCTTTATTGAGATAACCTCGTGCCAATCCTACTCCACTTAAACATAACTCACCAGGTACACCTACCACCTGAAGTTGATTATTTTCGTCAATAACATACCATCGAATTTCATTTAATGGATGTCCAATCGGTACATTTGAAACACGCTCACATTTTTGAATAGAATGATGTGAAGCCCACATTGTACATTCTGTCGGACCATAAACATTTTCAAGATTTACAGCTAGTTTCATGTCAAAAAATTTATCAATTATATCAGCAGTTAATGCCTCTCCTCCAACAAAAATCCATCGTAAGGAGTGTAACTTTTCTTTATTATTTTTTTCATTCAACAGTTCTAAAAATACCTTGAGCATGTTTGGTACAAAGTTTATATGGGTTACATGATAGCGATCTATAAATTCTAAGATAAGTTCTGGATTTTTCTCGCCATCATGTTCTAAAATACACAGTGCACCTTTTCCCATAAACCAGCCATACAGTTCCGTTCCCGAAATATCGAATGAAAAAGGCGTTTTATATAGATAAACATCGCCTTCTTGAACAGGGAAACGTCTTTCCAAATCCATAATTGTATTGACTACACTATGGTTTTCAATCATTACCCCTTTTGGCTCCCCAGTCGAACCTGAAGTATACTCAATGTAGGCCAAGTCAAAAGGATTTAATACAATATCAAGATTGCTATCATCCCCGCTGTATGTTTCATTATCATCAACAAAAATAATTTGTTTATCCTGACAAAAATCATATTGCAAGTCTTTCGATGTAATTAAAATATTGATATCGGCATCGTTAAAAATATAATTTTTTCGATTTTCAGGATAATAATTTTCGATTGGTACATAAGCACAGCCAGCTTTCAAAATTCCTAATATAGTAAGAACCATTTCTTTAGAACGTTTTAACTGTACGCCAATTACTTCATTCTCTTTTTTCTTGTGTTGCAATATTTTTCTTGCTATCTGATTCGCTTTTTTATTGACTTCTTCATAGCTCATGCTGCCATTATCAAAAAGAAGTGCTGTATGTTCTTTATACGTGCGAACTCGCTCATGGAAAATATCTATAATGTGCATTGGTTTATAATCGAAGAATGCACTTTGATTGAAAGTATTCAAAATATGCACTTTTTCATCTTCCAAAAATAAGTCGATATCTTTCACTAGTACATCCGTATGCGCTGTTACAGTTTCTAACAGTTTAATAAAACGTCTTCCTAGCATTTCGATCATTTCTTCTGCATAGATATCAGACTTGTACTGAATCTTAATCATGTCACCATCAGGCATTTCAGCAAGGATTACCATCATATTTCCAGGGAACATCGTATTGTCCAGTTCAAATGTGTCACATTCTACGCCTTCCCATGTCGGTTTACTATATTTGTCATAGACGAAGGTAATATCGAAGATTGACTGAATCCCTGTATAGATACTAGATTCCGTTTCACGGGCAATTAAATTGTTGGGATACCCAATATTTTTATATGCCCCAATCATTTCCTCATACATTGCCTCAATAACATCTTTAAATGGTTTATGATTGTCGATTGTTACACTTAATGGCAATGTATAAATAAAGCATCCTATCGTTTCTTCAAAGTCGAATCCCGGTCTATTTGTGAATGGACTGGAAACTACTACATTCTTTTCATTGCAGCATTTTCCCATCAATGCACTAAATGCCGCTAAACAGAAAATAAACGGCGTCACTTCTTCTTTTTGAGATGCTTTCTTTATACTGTTCATTAAATCCTTTGAAATTCGGTAAGACTTCTCTTTCCCTATCCCGTTATGATGAGCATTCGAGAAGTCCTTTGGAAAGTTCAAAGCATTTGCATCTTTTACTTTTTCTCGCCAATATTCCTTTTGTTTTTCATAGTTACCATTCGCCAGTTTTTTATTTTCGCTTTCAACAAAATTTAAAAATCCGCAGTCTTCTTTTAATTCAATTACTTCACCATTTAGCGAATTGGAATAATAGGTAAATAGTTTTTTGATAAAAATATCAAGTGACACTCCGTCAGCAATAATATGATGAAGATTCAGTACTAGAATAAATACATTATTATCCTCTTTAATCAAGGACACCCTAAAAAGCGGTGCCTTTGATAAATTAAACTCATAGCCAACCTCTTCGTTAACTATTTCATCTATTCTCTTTTTATTATTTTCATTAGAAACATCATAATAATGAACAGCAGCATCTACTTTTTCGTTAATTATCATGGACACACTGCCATCTAGTAATTCAATATGACTGCGCAGTGCCGCTTGTTCATTCACCAACAATTGTAATGCCTTTTCAAACTTCGCAATATCTACTGCATTTTTTATTTTTATTGCTGCTGAGATATTATAATTATTTTTTTCTCCTGTTTGGCATTCAAAATAGATTCCCTTTTGGATCTCTGATAATTCAATCTTTTTTTTCAGCATTTACACAGCACTCCTAAAATGGATTTTTATGTTTTTAGCCAATTACCCATATTCCACCAATAACAATAGATAATACGGTTATAAAGGTCTGATATGCAATATCCATTATGATATTTGCAATGCTGTCCGCGTCTGCCTTTTTATTCATTTTCATAACATTCCAGTGTGACCAAAGACCACTAATTCCATATATATACATAGCTACGATTGTTCCTAACCAGAACCCATCTCTAAACCAAATACACATAACGCCCATAACACCTAGACCCAATTGTGAAAACCCGTATTTTATCTGGAACGGCCCACCTGGCCAACCGACCATTTTCGCATTTTGTTTTGCAAAAATCATATTACTTAATAATCCTGTAATACCTAAAAGTCCAAATGTTACTACGAACTGATGAAGTAAAATTACCGAACAGATCAACTGAGGGTCAGATGGAAATCCCTTCATATATAAGTCAATAACCGCAGTAACAATTCCTAATCCCCATAACACTAAAAAGAACATATTTTTATCTCCTATTTATATAAATCTATTTTCTGTCCAATCTTGTTTATTGATTAAAAAAATTGGCTTCTTTCAGCTCATATACAGTTTTCTTGACAGCCTCTATAACGTATTCGATATCTTCTTTGGAATGCTCTGTAGATAAGAAACAATTACGTCCTTCCCAAATATAGATACCTTTTTCTAACAAACCATAGTAAAATATTTCTTTTTCTAAATTTACGGTAAATCTAAATAATGAACCAAACTGATTGATACGAATATCTACGTGTTCACGTTCAAAGAATTGATTTAATTCGTTGACAAATTCAGTAGTTTTTAGATTCAATGTTTCATAAATAGTGTGTTTATTTTCCTTAATATATTCCAGCACTGCATTTGTAGCTGCCATCGCCATCGGATGATGACAGAAAGTACCTGCAACAAAAGTTCTTTTATCTTCATTAGGAGGAACAGAGTCGTCTCCGAAGTTCCACATTCCACCATCTATACTATCTAAATATTTTTTCTTACCAGCTAAAACACCTATTGGCATTCCGCCACCAATAACTTTTCCATACGTTACAATATCAGCTTCCACACCAAAGTACTCTTGTGCTCCACCACTGGCAATTCGGAAACCTGTAATAATTTCATCAAAAATTAAGGCAACGTTATGGTCTTGTGTTACTTGTCTTAATTTCAACAAGAAATCCTT